>JAEYRQ010000416.1 GCA_023435545.1 Pseudomonadota bacterium
GCCGGCGTAAAGCCCGGGGCGGCCGCCCTGCACGACGAGCGGCTGCGCGAACTCGTTGCAGGCGGCCAGACAGCCCGCCACCTCCTCGGTCGAGCCCGGGCGGACGACGAAGCGCGGCCGCGCCGAATAGCGGTCGCGCCTGTCCTCCTGATAGCGCGGATCGATCGCCTCGCCCACGAGCAGCGAGTTGCGGGACAGCGCGCGCGAGAGCCGGTCCAGCAGGGCCGGCTCGGCCTCGCCCGAGAGGCGGGAGGCGCTCGCGTCTGAGGCGGTCATGTCGGTGTCCCGGCCCGGAAGATCAATCTGCGCGAACGGACATCGGGGGCGCCGACGTCACGCGGCCATCTGCGTCACGTACTTGGTGACGAGATAGGCCTCGATCGCGTCCGATCCGCCCTCCGTGCCGTAGCCGGAATCGCGCACGCCGCCGAACGGCACCTCCGGCAGGGCAAGGCCGTTGTGGTTGATCGTCGTCATCCCGGCATCGATCCTCAGTCCCAGCGCCCGGATGGTCTCTGCGGAACGCGTGAAGGCATAGGACGCAAGCCCGAAGGGCAGGCGGTTGGCCTCCTCGATCACCTCGTCAAGGGTGGAGAAGCGGTTGACGATCGCCACGGGTCCGAACGGTTCCTCGTTCATGATGCGCGCTTCGGTGGGCACGTCTGCCAGGATGGTCGGCTCGAAGAAGAAGCCCTTGTTGCCGATGCGCCGCCCGCCCGTGGTGAGCGTCGCGCCGTGGGCGACGGCATCGGCGATAAGTCCCTCGAGCGCGGGTATGCGCCTCTCGTTTGCGAGCGGTCCCATCTGCGTGTCGGCGTCCATCCCGTTGCCGACCTTCAGGGCCTTCGCGGCCTTCGTCATGCCCTCGAGGAACCCCTCGTAGGCGCCGTCCTGGATCAGGAAGCGTGTGGGGGAGACGCAGACCTGGCCCGCATTGCGGAACTTTGTCGCGGACAGGACCTTCAGCGCCTTTTCCTGGTCGGCGTCCTCGAAGACGATGGCGGGCGCGTGGCCGCCGAGCTCCATGGTGACGCGCTTCATGTGCTCTCCGGCAAGCGCCGCCAGGTGCTTGCCCACCGGCGTCGACCCGGTGAACGAGATCTTGCGGACGACCGGGTGCGGAATGAGATACTCCGAGATCTCCGCCGGTAGGCCGTAGACCAGGTTGACAACGCCTGCCGGTATGCCGGCATCGGCAAAGGCGCGGATCAGCTCCGCCGGCGCGGCCGGTGTTTCCTCCGGAGCCTTGACGATGATCGAGCAGCCCGTCGCGACGGCGGCCGAGAGCTTGCGGACGACCTGGTTGATGGGGAAGTTCCAGGGCGTGAATGCCGCCACCGGCCCGACCGGCAGCTTGATGGCCATCTGTGTCACGTCGGACAGGCGCGCAGGGATGATCTGGCCGTAGGCGCGGCGCCCCTCTTCGGCGAACCAGTCGATGACGTCCGCACCGCTCAGCACTTCGCCGCGGGCCTCGGCAAGGGGCTTTCCCTGTTCGCGCGTCAGCATCGCGGCGATCGCGTCGGCCCGTGTGCGCAGAAGGTCTGCAGCCTTGCGCATCACCTTGTAGCGGTCGAATGCCCCGGTCGCGCTCCAGACCTGGAATCCCGTCTCGGCGGCGGCCAGCGCGTCGTCCAGGTCGCCGCGGCTCGCATGCGCCACAGCGCCGATGGCCTCGCCCGTGGCCGGGTCGACGACATCGATCGTCCGGCCCTCGCTGCCGTCGCGCCAGGCGCCATCGATGAAGAGCTGCGTGTTCGGATAGGTGGTCGACATGGGTGTCCTCGGGGTGCCTCGGAAGTGGGATTGCTGTGCGCGGCGAAAAAGGGTCAGTCGCGCGGGGAATAGCCGAGCGCTGTCGAGATCGAGCGAGCGGCCTCCATGACGTCGACCGAGTACTGCTTGAGCTGCTTGCGCTTGATGCGCGAGTCGGGACCGGACATGCCGATCGCGCCGACGAGCTCGCCGGAGCGGCCGAGGATGGCGCAGGCGCAGGCCGCGATCCCCTCGCGCCATTCACCCTGGAGTACGGCCGCATAGCCTTGCTCGCGCGCCTGCTCGACGTCCTGGCGCAACTCCTCGATCGTGGTGCGCGTCGTCGCGGTGTACCGCTTCAGATGCGGCCGGAATCGCTCCAGATAGCTGTCCGGAAGATGCGCGAGCATCGCCTTTCCGGTTGCCACCGTGAACGCCGGCGCGCGCGCACCGACGCTGGTGTGGGCGCGGATGTGGTGGTCGCTCTCGATCTTGTCGACATAGATCACCTCGGTGTCTTCGAGTACCGAGAGGTGTATCGTCTCGCCGGTGGCCGCGGCGAGCTTGGCCATCGCCGGGCGGGCGACTTTGACGAGATCCATGCGCCGGATGACGTGGCTGCCGAGTTCCCAGATCTTCGTGGTCAGCTCGTAGGTGCTGTGCGGCGGGACCTGGCGCACGTAGCCCTGCATCTGCAGCGTGGTCAGCAGTCGGTGGACGTTGCTCTTCGTAAACTTCAGCTCGCCCGCAAGGTCGGTCACGCCGCGGGGCTGTTCGCTGCGCGCGAGCGTTTCGAGCAGGCGCAGTCCCTTGGTGAAGGCCTTGTCCATGAACAGCCGGCTCGGTTCTTCTTGCGAGGCTCTGGAGCGGTTTCCCCGCTCTAGCACGGCCTGGCGCGCGGCCAAAGCCGGGGATGCGGCGGCCGCGTCGGAAGAC
>JAEYRQ010000462.1 GCA_023435545.1 Pseudomonadota bacterium
GACCAGCAGAATGCCCCCGACAGATGCCAGCGCGCTGGCGAGGGTATAGGCGGCGATGCGGTGGGCGGTGACGTTGAAGCCCAGTGCCGCCATGCGCCGGGGATTGTCGCGCACGCCCTGCAGCGCCAGGCCGAACGGCGAGCGGGACACGTAGACCACCGCCGCGTAGGCCAGCACCGCGCAGCCGAGGGTGAGGTAGTAGAAGGGGATCGGCTGGCGCCAATCGACACCGAACAGGTTGGGCGGTACGACCAGATTGAAGCCGGTGTAGCCGTTGAAGATCACGTAGTTCTGCCGCGCGAAATAGAAGAAGGCCGCGGCGATCGCCAGCGTGATCATGATGGTGTAGATGCCCTCGGTCCTGACGGCGAGGGCGCCGACCATGGTGCCGAATACCGCGGCGATGATGATCGCCAGCGGGATATAGAGCCACCAGGGGAGCCCGAGGCTGATCGTCTCGACTCCCGAAGGGCCGAGAATCGCAACCATGTATCCGCCGACGCCGGCCACCGTCATCTGGACGAGGCTGACCATGCCCCCGTAGCCGCCGAGGAACATCAGGCTCAGCGCGATGATGCCGAGGATGAATGTCCAGCCGAAGACCTGGAACAGCCAGAAATTGTTGGCGAAGGCGGGCATCAGCAGCATCACGAAGCCGAGCACCCACCAGACGGGCGGGATCCGTTCGATCCAGGTCGGCGCCAGACCGCCGCGCTGCTGCTGCTCGATCACCGCCATGACGATGCCCCGCTCATCGCTGGCTCCCCAAGAGGCCCTGCGGCCGGAACGCCAGCACCGCGGCCATGATCAGGAAGGTGACGACCACCGAGTAGGTCGGCGCATAGACGAGGCCGATCTGCTCGGCGAGCCCGATGATCAGCGCGCCAAGAGCAGCGCCCGGGATGGACCCCATGCCGCCGACAATGACCACGACAAGCGAGGCGAGCAGGAACCGCGTGTCCTCGCCGGGACTGAGGCTCTGGAAGGTGCCGCCGACGATGCCGCCAATGCCGGCGAGACCCGCGCCGAAGGCGAAGACGGCGAGGAAGACGTACTGGATGCGGATGCCGGAGGCGGTCAGCATCTCGCGGTCGTCGACGCCGGCGCGGATCAGCATGCCGAGCTTCGAACGGTTCAGCACCATCCACATCGCCACGCCCATCACGATCGCGGCGATCAGGATGGCGATGCGCACCTGTGGATAGCGCAGATACGCGTACTCGCCGGACCGGTCGACACCGGAGATGATCGGCAGTTCCATGGGCCCCGACAGCCAGTCGGGCGCTAGGATCGTGTAGGACTGCCCGCCCCAGATCCACAGCATCAGGTCGGCCAGCACGACCGACAGCCCGATCGTCACCATGGTCTGGCGAAGCTCCTCGCCTTCCATCCGGCGGAACACCTGATGCTGGAGGACGATGCCGATCAGGGCGACGATCAGGAACACCAGCGGAAACGCGACCAGCCACCAGCCCGTCGCCTCGGAGATCTCGAAGCCCAGATAGCCGCCGAGGAGATACAGCGAGCCGTGTGCAAGGTTGACGTTGCGCATTAGCCCGAAAATCAGCGTGAAGCCCGAGGCGATCAGGAAGTACAGGGCGCCAAGTGTGACGCCCGAGAAGATGGCGTTGAGGAAGACGCGCTTGCGCCCCATCGCCTCCTCGAGACCGGGAGGCCAGGGAGCCAGGATCAGCCACAGGATCACCGCCGCGACGAGCGCGATGATCACCGACCAGATCGGGTGGCGCCTGACGAAGTCCTGCATCGCCGTCGCGTTCCTCCCCTCAGCCCTCTCCCCGCCCCGCACGCCCGGCGCACGAGTCCATTGTAGCCGCAGAGCCTAGCGGGCCGCGCCGAAGGGTGCATACCCGACAGTCTCGCCGTTGCGCGGGCGGTCGGGAAAAACGCGTCAATGGAGCTGGAGCTGCTGCGCGCTGCGCCTGTAGGCGCTGGGCGCCACCACTCCATTGGCGATGAAGAAGCGGGAGAAGCTGGCCTGGCTGGAGAATCCCAGATCGAGCCCGATATCCGACACCGCCTCGTGCGAGCCGGTCAGCCGGTCGATCGCCTGCTCCATGCGAAGGGCGTTGAGATAGACATTCGGAGTCACGCCCACCTGGGCGCGGAACAGCTTGTAGAAGTGCGGACGCGAGAGGCCGGCCTCGCGCGCGACCGCATCGAGTTCCAGCGACTCGCCCAGCCGGTCCTGCAGAAGACGAACAGCCTTCCGGATCCGGAAGTCCCGCGCCGGCAGCGCCGGCCCCGTGAATCCCAGTCCCCGTGCCGTCCATTGCCAGGACTGGTCGAAGGCGCCCTGGGACAGCGTCGCGATCCTGTCCTCCAGCAGCGGATCCTCGTGGTCGGGATCGAACATCGCGCGGGCCGTGGCATAGACGTGCCGGGCCAGCGGATCGGTCACCTCCACCCCCACCCGGCCAAACCGCAGCGAGGACGAGGCGCGCCGACTGGCTTCCAGGAACCATCCTGGCCTGATGTAGAGAACCAGGACCAGCGTCGGCGTCCTGAGGTCGATAGGGCGGTAGTAATGCGCCTGCCAGGGGCTGATCGCGACTGCCTGCCCGGCCGACAGCGGATAGAGCCGATCGTCGGCCATCACAGTCGCGGCCGGACCCTCCACGTGGAAGATCAGATGGCCCTCGCGATGGGCGTGCGGCGCCATCTGCCGGTCCATCGCGTAGAGGCAGACACGCCCGAAGGCGCCGTGGAACACGGCAACAGCTGAACTCATGTGTTTCCTCCGCGCATTCTTCCGATGCTTTGTCCCAGACAGTAAACCGATTTCCGCCATCCGCAAGGCAGCGTTTGGCATTCGGTGAACGGGCGTATCCCGGATTCATCAGCAGGCCTCCCGCAGCAGCGCGCGATAATCGGCCGATGTCGCGTGGCGCGGATTGGTCTGATTGGCCACGTCCTCAGCGGCCGTTTCGGCGATGCGATCAAGGATCGCAGCGTCGAGATCGAGCGGTGCGAGCCGGTTCGGCAGCCCTATCCGCGCGCCCAAGGTCGCCAGCGCTCCCGCCAGGTCGGTGCCCGACGGCAGGCGCATCGCCTCCGCCAGCGGCTCGTAGCGATCGCCGACCGCCGGGGCGTTGAAAGCCAGGACCGGCGGCAGCAGCGCGGCGTGGAGCGCGCCATGGGCGGGCACTCTGCCCGGCGGGTCGCCACGCGCGGCGAGTTCCGCCTCGATGGCGTGCGCAAGGGCATGGACGCCCCCAAGTCCCTTTTGCCCGGCCAGCGCGCCGTTCAGCGCGACGGCCAGGATCTCGCGCCGGGCCTCGATGTCCTGGCCGTCCTCGACAACGCGCTGCAGCCACATGGCCGCGCGACGGACCCCCTCGAGGGCGATGCCATCGGCCGGCGGATTCCAGGCCGTGGCGAGATAGGTCTCGATGCAGTGCACCAGCGCGTCCATCCCGGCAGCTGCCGTCGCCGCGGGCCCGGCATCCAGCGTCAATGTCGGATCGCACAGGACCACCGACGGCAGCCGGGCGGCGCGGCGGGTCCGTGTAGCGCCCGATGAAACCGGCGCCATCGACGCGATCCCCACGCAGGCGGTCGTGGTCGGAACCGCAAGCGTCGGCACGGCCTCGCCCAATGTCTCCGCGGTCCGCTGCGCCAGTCCGAGGGCGCGCGCCCCCCCAAGGC
>JAEYRQ010000490.1 GCA_023435545.1 Pseudomonadota bacterium
CCGACCGCGCGGCTGGATCTCGCAGTCCGGAAGTGAGATTGCCGGCCGTCGGCAGCATGATGGGCGACTGCGTGAGCAGCACGGCGCTCGTATCCGCCTCGGCGGACCAGAACACGGGACCCTCGCCAGCATTCAGCGACGGCGGAACGAAAAAACTGCAAGCCCCACTTCTCGCGGAGCTCGAGCCGCGCCGAAGGATTGTCGGCGCCGACAGCGTCTTGTTGATACTCGGGATTGCGCCTGAGCCATTCCCAGGCGAGGTCGGGAGAGTCGAGGGCGTCCAGATAGTCGTAAGTCTCCGAGGACCGCCAACGGGAAATATCGGGCGTCATCGTTGTTCCTCTTGCCGCAAGGAGGGACGGGCAGCGTTCCCAAGATTTCCTGGCCTTGGGAAGTCCTTGCGGAAACACCGGGCGATGCCCGGGGCGCACCGCGTACTATAGCGGTTTCCCGTGAAGCAGCTCTCGGTAGCCGTGTTCGGTCATCCAACGCGCCCGGGCAAGATGGCTGTCGTGGACTCGCCGTGCCCGTTCGGGGTCGGCGACAGGATCGATACCGAAAATCACGGCGACAGCTTCGCGCCAGTCCGCACCATCGGCGCTAGCGTCGAACACGCGCATATACTCCTTCATGTGCGCGCGGTCGTACTCCGTCAGCTCTGCGCTGTCCGGCGGAGCATCCAGAAAATCAGATCTCGCCATATACGTATTCTCCCCCAGCAGCGGACATATATCGATCGGTAGCGGTCTTGTTAATCATGGTCATCCATGTCGCCGACCGGCTTTGCTATCACGTGTCGGTACGAATCGGAACTATGGTTCCTAGAACGATCGTTCCGACACTGGTTCTCGTTCCGCCATGGACCTCAAGGAGGTCATGGCGGCCAATCTGCGTCGTATCCGTCATGACAGGAACATGACGCAGGAAGAGCTGGCGCATCGCGCCGGTCTCAGCGCGCGATATATCGGCGCGATCGAGCGAGCGGACAAATCGGCCAGCGTCACTGTTCTGGGGCGGATTGCCGAGGCACTTGGTGTGGAAGCTGCCGTTCTGCTGAAGCGTCCGCGACAATGACGTCGCGGCCTGATCGTCGTCGCCGTGTCTAGGACGATGGGCAAGGTCATGATCTTGTCGAGAATACTCCGTGGCAGAATCCTCTACAAGGCTCTGTCCTCTCCTGCATGGAGATACGGGACGTACTGGCGCACAATCTGAGAACGCAGCGGCGAGCGAAGAAGCTGTCGCAGGAGGAACTGGCGCATCGCGCCGGGATCGACCGCACCTATATCAGCTCGCTCGAGCGCAGCGTCTACGCTGCAGGAATCGATGTGGTCGACCGGCTCGCCAGGGAACTGGGCGTCGAAGCGTCCGACCTACTGAAGCGGCCGGACATCAGCGCGAAAAAGCGCGGTTCGTCGGATCGCGGCGGAAGGAAATGAAGGCCCCGCCCGGGCCAGCCCGGGCGGGGTGATGGGGAGCCTCAGTCGCCGTTGCGGCGATTCGGGCGGGACCAGATGAGGCTGTGTCCCTCGCCTTCCTCGTCCTGGACGAGGTTGGCGTAGATCGGGGCGGTAAAGCTCGGATCGTCGAGCTTGAGGCCCAGGTAGTCGCGGCCCTCGTTGGAGCGCTTGGCCCAGGCTGCCCCGATCTCGACCCGGCCGACATAGACGCGGTGGCTGGGGGCGTTCTCGCCGCTGGCGCGGTTGTCGGGGGTGACGCGGACGTTCTTGGCTTGGAGCGAGAGGGTGACGATCTCGCCGGTGAACTCGTTGCCGGACTTCTTGAAGGTGCCGATGGTGGCCATGGTAGTTCTCCTTGGTTTCTTGCTCGAGCCCGCGCCATTGCGGTCTCGATGGCGATCGGCCGGCCGAAGGCGAGCGGCGCTTCACCCGTAAGGGCCAGAGCGAAGCGGCGGATGGCGGTGGAGGACTTTCTTGCCTCGCGAGGAATGCCGGCGTCAGCCGGCAGGGGAAGAAAGTCTGGAGGCGCCGTTGAAGCATAGCCGGTCGAGGCGAAGCCGGCCTTCGGCCAGATCAAGCCAATAGAGAGACCGTATTGGGGCGGACATAGGGGAAGAGCCGACCACGGAGAACGTGGCTGCCTTCGCCCGAACCTCGAGCGTCCGGCGCCAACGAGTTCACCGCGATCGCTCCGCTCCGGGTTCAGCCGGATGTCCCGCCACCATCCTCGCCACCCCCGCGCCAGCGGCGAGGTGCTCCAGGCTCTATCGCTGCTGGCCGGGGCGGGCACCGCTGCTGCCGCCATCGGGGCATCGGGGGGCTGATACCAGCGCCACCGTGATTGCGCACCCGACCTCACGGCGCACCATGCCGACCTCGTCAGGGCCGGCGGCGACGGGGAAGACCTGCCTGTTCTGGTCGCCGATCTGCCGCTTCGATCATGAGGCCCTTGCGACGCCCTGTCCGGTTGGTCCGGGCGGGGCGATCAGGGTGAGACGCATGAAGGACGTGATGCCGACCGCGGCCGCGCCGACGACGGAGAAGACGAGCTGCCAGGTGTCCGACGGCATTGTGAGCTTCACGATGCCGAAGGTGGCGTGATAGCCGGCCACGGCCGCCGGTGCGACGAAGGCGAGGATGACGACCAGCTTGATCCAGGCCGGACGGGCGACGAGGATCAGGAGCTGGAACAGGCCGAAGGTCAATGCCGCCGCGACGGTGCCGACGATGACGGCGCCGGGGATCCCGGCGCCGGTCTCATGCGCCCAGGCGCCCACAGTAACGCCTGCGAAGAGCGGCAGGGCGAAAACCGCGAGGTTGAAGAGCAGCCAGCAGAGCGCGGCAATGCCGGCGAGCGTAGCGAGAATGGCAAGGATGATCATGGTGGTGGTCTCCGTGCATAGCTGGAACGGGTCGCGCCAACCACCACCTCCACGGCGCCAGTGAAACCATAGCAGCGTCTGGCCGATGCGGGCAGCAAAACATGCAGCGAGCTTGGCGGCGTGGTCGATCCGACGGGACGCCCGATCGACGGAGCGGCTGGCGATGGAAGGTGGCGCTCATGCGCCACCCCGCTTGCGGAAGTCGTAGGCGTTGATGCCGAGCCTCCTGGCCTTATCGGCCAAATTGTCCTGGATGCCGGTGCCCGGGAAGACAATGACCCCGATGGGCATCACGTCCAGCATGGCGTCGTTGCGCTTGAAGGGTGCGGCGCGGCCGTGCTTCTCCCAGTTCGGGGCGAAGCCGACCTGCGGCACCTTGCGGCTGTCGGCCCACTTGGCGGCGATCAGTTCGGCGCCCCTGGGCGACTTGCCGTGGATCAGCACCATGTCGGGGTACTTGGCATGGACCTTGTCGAGCACGTCCCAGACTAGGTGATGATCGTTGAAGTCGAGGCCTCCGGTGAGTGCAATCTTCGGGCCGACGGGCAGCATCACCCCGGTGTCGGCCTTGCGCCGGGCGGCGAGGAAGTCGCGGCTGTCGACCATGGCCGAGGTCAGGTGCCGGTGGTTGACCATCGAGCCGTTGCGCGGCCGCCAGCTGGAGCCGGTGTGGGTCTCGTAGTGGCCGGCGGCCTGGTCGCGCATCAGTTCGGCGGCGTCTCGCCGTTCGATCAGCGTCTGGCCCTGGGCGGTGAGGTTTTCGAGCTCGACCGCCTTGATCTCGGTGCCGTCCTGCTCGCGCTGCAGCCGGCGCTGCGCCTGCTCGTTGTCGTCCAGTTGCCGCTCGATCCGCAGCACGGCGCGGTGGAAGACATTGGTGACCGACCAGAGCAAATCGTCGAGGTCGGGTTCGAGCCGCGTGTCGCCGAAGGTGGCGATGAGGGCGTCGAAGATGTCCGCTACGGCGCCGGCGACGTGGTCGCCTTCGGGAAGCGGTCGCGGATCGGGCTCGTCGGCGAAGGGGCGCCAGCCATAGAGCTGGAGTTCGGTGAGGACGTGCTCGGTCGGAGAGGCGGTGTGATGCGGTTCGGTGTCGTCGTGCTCGCTCATGGGGATCTCCCGTCGGCTGGACCGCGACCCTCGCGGCCTTCATGGCGAGACAAGCCCACAGGCGGGACGGCTCGGCACCCGCAGCGAAGCGGAGGGCCGGAGCGAAGCGGAGGATGGCGGCGGGCGGCTATTTTGGTTCGCGATGGAAAGGCGTCGCAGCCGGTCGCTGGTTTTCGCTGCCGATTGCGCGCCGCCGGAAAATAGTCGGCCGCCGCCATTGCCTGGACGGCTTGGCTGTGGGCTCGATCGCCCTCTCGAAGGCCGGGTCGCGGCTCTCTCCCGGCGGGAGACCCAAGGGCCAGGCGGCGGCGTCACCGAACCGCGACCCTCTCCCCTGCCGGTCTCATGCCGCCCGGTCGAGGAAGCGGTGGCGATCCCGCCGGACGAGTTGGCCTGCGACCGAGGTCCGAAGAGCGGCGAGGCCGTAGGTGCGGAGGTCTTCGTTGAAATCCTCCATCCGCGGCGACAGGACCAGCGCCTCGATCCCGACATCCGTGGCACGCTCGATCAGGCTGTCGCGGGCAGCGTCACCGGCCGGATCGTTGTCGCGGATGATGTAGAGCCGACGCAATATCGGCGGGAACAGGATGGCGGCGAGATGCGCGGCGGAGAGCGCTGCCGCCATCGCCATGTCTGGCAAGGCGCACCGGAGCGACAGCGTGGTCTCGATCCCTTCGCCGGCCGCCATGACGCTGCCGGGCACGCCGAAACGGACGGCGTGACCGAGGAGGTCACCCATGGCGCGCCTCGGCGTGTCGACTTGTGCCTTGCCGGTCCCGTCCGGGGCGAGCCAGGTGCGGTGCGCGCCGGTCAGATGTCCGTCGAGATCGGTGACCGCGGCGATCATGGCCGGCCAGGTCTCGGTCGGCCCATAGTCGTCGGGCCGGTAGTAGCAGTGCGGGTGAAAACGCAGCGATCCGGTTCCGTGCAAAGTCGTAATGCCGCGATTGCGCAGATATGTCTCCACGAGCGTGCCGGAGATCGGCTGCGACATGGCGAAGAGCCGACGCGAGGCTTCCCGCGATCCGGTCGGTGCCGGGT
>JAEYRQ010000491.1 GCA_023435545.1 Pseudomonadota bacterium
CCACCGGGACGCGGCGTACAGTATTCCGTCGACACCGGTGCTTAGACGAACCGTCCTAGCGGCGACCGCCGCCGCGGAAGCCGCCTGCCCTTGCTCCTCCGCCGGAAAACCCGCCGCTCGGTCGCGCGCCCATCGACGGCCGGGCGAAGTTGCGGCTCTGGTGGGCGAGTTGGTTGCCGAACTGGCGGCCGAACTGGTCGGCGCCGAGATGGCTCGGCATGTTGCGGATCGGCGGCGTCTGGATCGTCGGGTGCGATGGCATCCGCGCGGGCTGCTGGAACTGCGGCTTCTGCGGCAGGTTCGGCCGCGCGCCTTGCGGCACGCCCGGGCGCACCTGCGGCGTACTCGGCCTCGCCACGCCAGCACCCGGCCGGCTCGCGGCGGGGAGGTTGGCGGCACCCCACTTGCCGCTGACGTTCTGCTGCCACTGGCCGCCGACATTACGATAGACGTTGCCGTCACGCCCGGCAAAGACGTTGTCGCCCGCCCGCCGGCCGGCCGTGATGCCGGCGCCGGCCAGCGAGGTCCGCCATTGCGAGGCCGCGGTGTTGGAGACGCCGACGCCGCGTGCCCGCGCCCAGTCGGCCCCGCGGGTGACACCGGCCGCGCTGCCCCACGAGCCATAGATGTTGTGCCCGCCGGCGACGATCCCGCCGGTTCCCGTGCGCGGGTTGTAGGCGGCGACGAAGCCGCGCTGGCCGAGCGGACCGTAGGAGCCGCCGGCGCGGACGATCGTGCCGCTGCGCGGGTTGTAGTAGGTCGCCCTGCCGATGCCGCGATAGGGCCCGTAGGCATAGCCGTAGCGACCGTAGGTTCCGCGAACCGGGTTGTAGTAGGCGCCGATCCCGTAGGTCACCGGCCTCGGATAATAGATCGGCCAGCGGGCGGCGCCATACCAGCCCCAATAGGGCGGATAGTACCAGCCACTGCCATAGACGAAGGTGTTCCAGGCGAGATAGGCGCCGAGATACCCGGCCGTGTAGCCGTACCAGACGGCGTCGGGTTCGGTCTCGTAGATCCGCACATAGGTGACGTTGTAGACCGGCGAGGACGGCGGGATCTCGTAGATCTCCTGCGGCACCGACGTCGCGACGGCGAACGGGCCTTCCGGGCTGTCGCCGACGAACCAGATGCCGTCCTGCAGCACATAGTACTTGTCGCCGACCCGGATGACCTGTGCATCGGTATTGGCCGCATAGCTCAGTTGGGTACCGTCGACTGGCTGGAAGTCGGGATCGCCCACATACTCGACGCTCGCCGTCACCGAACCGTCGGTCTTGACCCGCGCCGTCTGCGGGATCATCGCCTTTAGACGTGCCTCGTCGCTCTCCGAGGTGCCCGGCACCGAGGCGCGCACCGTGTAGTAGGGCGTGCCGTCGGGGATGCGCCGGAAGTCGTCCGGCAGGTCCGGAGTGGTGAAGGTCCAGGGGCCGTCGAGGGAGGTAGCGCGGAACCATCGACCGGACAGGAGCACGTACCATGTCGAGGTCGACGGCATGTAGAACACGTCGCTCTCGCTGTTGGAGGCCCATTGCAGGCCCGTCTTCGACACGTCCTCGAGCTTCGGCTCGCCCTCGAACAGGATCAGCTCCGCCGGCGCGTCGGAATAGATCACCTTGGGCGGCGCCCCTTCGTACGGCTTCGGCGGCATTGCCGCGCGCGAGTCCTTCCAGCTTTCCTCGTCCGGCAGCTTCGAGAACTGCTCGGGCAGGCCAGTGACCGCCTGCCACTCGCCGGACAGCGAGGCCCCCTTGAGCCAGGACTCGTCGTCGCGCAGGTAGTAGTCGTCGCCGACCTTGAACAGGTCCCAGTTGGTGTTGACGACGAAGGCGAGGCCTTCGACGCCCTCGACCGGTGCGGTAACCGCGACGCCCTCGGTCTGCAGCAGGACAGCAGGTGCCTTCGACACGAAGATCGGCGGCGGATCGGCCTTGAGCCCCTCCACGTCCGCAAGCTGCTGGTACGCCGCCAGGCTCGCGGTCAGCCGCTCGAGGCCGGTGGTGATCGAGCCGGTCGGCAGCAGCTTGCCGACCTCCAGCGCCATCGCCGAGAGCTGGTCGCGGTCCAGCGCCGAGAAGTTGAGTTCGGTCACGGTGATGTCGTCGATGACCACTTCCTTGGTGTCGTGGTCGGCCTGGGTGCGGCCGGCGAGACCGATCACGCCGAAGACCGGATCGGCGTCCTCCTTCGGCTTGTATTCGGCGGCGACCAGCGCCTTGATCTTCAGGAAGTCCTCCCATTCGGTGATCTGCGGCTGATGCAGGATCAAACTCGCGCCGGTATCGGTGGTGAAAGCGCGCGGCCAGGCGGTCGGATCCTCGGCTTCCTGCAGGTACTGGCCGCTGATGAAGCCGGACTGCCCGTCCGCGCTGATCGCGCACCAGGCACCCGACTCGTCGCAGTCCATCATCTCGACCTGGGTACCCGCCGGGAGGGTCCGGATCACGCCGTATCCGGTTCCCGGACCGCTGCGGAAGTTGACATTCGCCGTGGTCACGGCTGACGCCGCCAATGCGGCGGAACTCGCCGTGGCGAGCACTGCGGCGACGGCAATCATCCTGCTTGACTTGTGCATGCCTGACCTCCCGAGTCTTGCGAGATCGTATCCTAGCGCATGCTCGCCGAGAACATGATCTGCAGCAGGCGATGCCACCGCGCACCGAGCAGGACGCCCTACCCCCCTCGCCGGAGGCCAGTCCCCTCGCCGGAGGAATGAGAGCGATGCCGCAATTGATCAAGCGTGCAAAACCGGATGCGGCAAAGTATCTTGGATCTGCGCCGGCGATGCCCGCGCGCACCACCGCAGTCGCCGAGGCATCATGCCCAGTCCGTCTCCGAGCGTCCGACTCGCAACTGCGGCCAGTCATACCGTCCCGAACACTCCCAATGACCACACGGGCGGGCCCAACCTGAGGTGTCCCGCATGACCGCCGACATCAATCCGGCAGCGCCCCACCACCTGCCGGCTTTCATTACCGCGCCCGGAGAGACCGACTGGCTGATGGTGGCCATGGGCATCTTCATCGTGCTCGCGGTCATCGGCATCGGGGTCTTCTACTTCAAGCTCCACGCGTTGCCGGAGCAGATGGCGCATCGGGGCCAGAAGATACAGTTCGAGATCGTCGCGGTCCTGGCGCTGATCGCGCTGTTCACCCACAACCACGTGTTCTGGATCGCGGCGCTGCTGCTGGCGCTGGTCCCATTGCCGGATTTCACCACACCGCTGAGATCCATGGCCCAGTCGCTCGGGCTCTTGGCCGCGCGTCGTCGCGACGGCAACGAAGGAACGGCCCATACACCGGCCGCAGCGCCAGAAGCGCCGGAGAGCCCGGCAGCGACCGGCGAACTGCCGTCGGAGCCGACCCAGCATGCGCGAGCCGCCACCGTCCACGCGGCCGGATCGACGGGGGCCTGAGCAATGCTGGAACTGTTCCTCTGCTCGATGCTGACGATCCTGCCGGACTACCTCTACCGCCGCTTCGGCCAGGGGAAGCGGATCGGGCGGGAGATCACGCTATTCTCCGTCTGGTATGAGCTGCGCTGGGGCATCACGCTCTGCCTGATCCTGACCGTCAGCCTGATCACCACGATCTTCTACTTCCATCCCTCGACCAAGGCGGCCGTCTCGGTGTTCCGGACAGTCACCATCCTGCCGGAGACGAACGGACGGGTGGCAGAGACCTACGTCGACATCAACCAGCGGGTCAGCGAGGGCCAGCCGCTGTTCCGGCTCGACAGCACCGAGCAGGAGGCTGCCGTCGAGACGGCGCGGCGGCGCATCGCCGAGATCGAAGCGACCATGGTGGTCGCGAAGTCACAGCTTGCCGAGGCCGAAGGCCGGATCGCCCAGGCGCGGGGACAGCTCAAGCAGGCGCAGGACGAATACGACACCAAGCAGGATCTCTATCAGCGCAACCCGGGCGCGGTGCCGCTGCGCGAGGTGGAGCGGACCGGCGTGATGGTGGAGACCCAGCAGGGTCTCGTCGATGCGGTCATTGCGAGCCGGGATGCGATCAATTCGCAAATCGAGTTCCAGCTACCGGCCCAGAAGGCCAGCGCCGAGGCCACACTCCATCAGGCACAGGTTGATCTCGACAAGACACTCGTCGTCGCCGGCACCGACGGCATAGTCCAGCAGTTCGCACTGCGCCCGGGCGATGTCGTCAACCCGATGCTGAGGCCAGCCGGCATCCTCGTGCCGGAACGAAAAGTGACGGGTCTCGTCGGAGGCTTCGGGCAGATCGAGGCCCAAGTGATGCAGGTCGGCATGATCGGCGAGGTGGCCTGCCTGGCCAAACCCTGGCAGATCATTCCCGTCGTCATCACCGAAGTGCAGGATGTCATCGCCTCGGGGCAGATCCGGCCGACCGACCAGCTCATCGACGTCCTACAGCTCGCCCGGCCAGGCACGATCTCCGTGATCATGGAACCGCTCTATCCTGGCCAACTCGACGGGCTGCCGCAGGGCGCGACCTGCATCGCCAACGCCTACACCAGCAACCACGAGGCGCTGCAGTCGCCGGATATTGGCTCGGCGCGCCGCTTCTTCCTGCATGCCGTCGACGCCGTGGGCTTCGTCCACGCGATGATCCTGCGCATGCAGTCGCTGCTTATGCCGGTGCAGACCCTCGTGCTGGGTGGGCACTGACCAACGAAATCCGCCCGACCGGAGACCAGTCGGCCGGGTAGCCAGGTTCCGGTTCGGAAGACTGGCGGGTAATCCAGGGAGGAAACCGTGCCAAGCAAACCCAAGGGCAAGAAGTCGGCGCTCCCAAAGAAGGGCTCCGCGGTCGACGACGCCGAGGCCACTGCGCCGTCGAATGGCGGGAAGCTGAAGCGCAAGGAGTACGAGAACCTGCTCGCCAAGCTCCATGTCGAGTTGGTCAAGCTGCAGGAATGGGCCAAGGCGACCGGCGCGAAGATCTGCATCGTCTTCGAGGGGCGCGACGGTGCCGGCAAGGGCGGGGTGATCAAGGCGATCACCGAACGGGTCAGCCCCCGTACATTCCGTGTTGTCGCGCTGCCGCCGCCGACCGAGCGTGAGAAGTCGCAGATGTTCCTGCAGCGCTACGTGCCGCACTTCCCCGCGGCTGGCGAGATCGTGATCTTCGACCGCTCCTGGTACAACCGCGCCGGAATCGAGCGGGTGATGGGCTATTGTTCAGAGGAAGACGCTGAGAAATTCCTCGCCGGCGCCCCCTTCGTGGAGCGGGCCATGGTCGGGTCCGGCATCATCCTCATCAAGTACTGGCTGGAGGTCAGCCCCGAGGAGCAGACCCGCCGGATCAGCGAGCGGATCACCGATCAGCGGAAGATCTGGAAGCTGTCGCCGATGGACGTGAAGTCGTACAGCCGCTGGTACGACTATTCGAAGGCGCGCGACGAGATGTTCGCCGCCACCGACACGGCCTGGGCCCCGTGGTACGTCGCCTACTCCGACGACAAGCGGCGGACGCGGCTTAACCTCATCAGCCACCTGCTCTCGAAGATCCCCTACAAGGAGATCCCTCGCGAGAAGGTGAAGCTGCCGAAACGGCAGAAGCCGAAGGACTACAAGGAGGCCGCGTTCGCCCGAAACCTTGTGCCGCAGGTGTACTGAGCGAGGCTCAATCCGGGCAAGGACCATGCCTTCGCAAGCAACGGCGGCGCAGGTCGCACTGAAGACGCCGAGGGCGGCGGCGATCGCGGGGGTGCTGTTCTCGATCCTGCTTCTGACGGCCTTCGGACTGCTGCTGAAGTCCGCGCGGATCAGGACTGCGGACACCGCGGAATGGCTCGGACCGAACCTATGGAAGGTCGCGCTCGCCATCAACCTCGTTCCGTTTGCCGGAATTCCCTTCCTCTGGTTCGTCGGCGCGCTCCGCGACCGGCTCGGAGCGCGGGAAGACAAGCTGTTCGCCACGGTCTTCCTCGGAAGCGGGCTCCTGTTCGTCGCCCTGTTGTTCGCAGCCGCGGCAGCAATCGGCGCCATCATAGCGGTGTTCGCGAACGGAATGCCGGCTCCCGGGGACATGTCGGGGATCCGGCTGTTCCGGCACTGCGCCTACAACGTTGCGATCATCTATTCGCCGAAAATGGCCGCAGTGTTCATGTTCACCGTCTCGACGTTGATCATCAGGACCGGCTTCTCCGCCCGCTGGACCGCGTTCGTGGGATACGGGGCCGGGCTGGTGATCCTGCTCGGCAGCCAGACGCTCGACTGGAGCGTCTTCGTCTTCCCGCTCTGGGT
>JAEYRQ010000013.1 GCA_023435545.1 Pseudomonadota bacterium
GTCCATCATCGCGGGGGTGCTGATCGCTGGAATGGGGCTGCATTTCCTCGGCGTGTTCCGACTGGGCTTCCTCTACCGCGAGGCGCGCGTCCACGTGGAGCGCAAGCCGGCCGGACTCGGCGGCGCCTATCTCATGGGACTCGCCTTCGCCTTCGGCTGGACGCCGTGCGTCGGTCCGGTTCTCGCGGCCATCCTGTTCGTTGCCGGTTCGACCGACACGGCGGTGCGCGGCGCGTCGCTGCTGGCGGTCTATTCGCTGGGCATCGGCGTGCCCTTCGTGCTGGCGGCCGCCTTCGCCACCCGGTTTCTCGGCTGGGCGTCCCGGATAAAGCGCCACATGGGCGCGGTCGAGAAGGCGATGGGAGGGCTCCTGGTCGTCACCGGCGTCCTGTTCATGACCGGACAGATGTCGGCCATCGCACTGTGGTTGCTCGAGACGTTCCCGGTGTTCACCCAGATTGGGTGAGACCGAATGAGATCTGGGAGGAAACCGATGCTGAAAGTGATCCTTACGGTTCTGGCGATGCTGGCGCTGGCGTCGCCCGCCGCGCCGTCCACGATCGGAGACGACGGCCTGCACAAGGAGGAGTGGTTCTCGATCACCTTCCGCGACATCGCCGAGGATATCGCGGCAGCAGAGGCGGAGGGCAAACGACTCGTGCTCGTCTTCGAGCAGCGCGGCTGCATCTACTGCCGCAAGATGCATGAGGAACTGCTGGCCGATCCGGAAGTCGCCGACTTCATCAAGGCGAACTTCAAGGTGGTCCAGTACAACATGTTCGGCGACGAGGAGGTGACCGACCTCGACGGCGAGGTGCTGTCCGAGAAGACGGCGGCGCGCAAGTGGGGCTACGTGTTCACGCCTACTCTGGTGTTCTTGCCTGAGGAGGCGCCGGCGGCGATGAGCGTGAGCCAGGCCGCGGTCGCCACCATGCCGGGCGCCTTCGGCAAGTGGACCTTCCTCAACATGTTCCGCTGGGTGCACGAGAAGGGCTACGAGACGGACGAACACTTCCAGAAGTACCACGCCCGCATCATCGAGGAGCTGCGCGCCCAGGGCCGGCTGGTCGGGGAGTAGTGCAAGGTCGCGGAGGCAATTCGGGGACGCGAGCCGCGCGCGGCGGCAACTCGCTCGCCATCCGTGCAGACGGCTTGCGACCTGCCATCGCAGCGCCCGTCATGTCGGGACGAACTCCGTCATGACGGTGGAAGTCGGGGCGTGGGTGTTGTGGCCAGCCCGGGCGATCGTCGAATGCCTGTCATTGATCCGGAATGCTTGTCGGATCGTGGTCGCGACAAAAGATGCGTGACACATGCAAAGAATTATATTATTGCATCCATAGCGGCGTCACGGAACCGGGCGCCGTTGATCACAGAAGCCGGGTCAACCGGGTCGTCATCAGGAGGAACATGGCCGAGATGAAGAGGTGGATGGGTTTCGCCGGGGCGGCTTCGATCGCGCTCGCGGCAGGAGTCGCCGCCGCGGAGCCGCTGGCACCCGGCGACGTCGAGATCGAGGACATGGTGGTGGCGGTGTCGCTGACCGGTCAGCCGGGCGATCCGGAGGTGGGCCGCAAGACCTTCGCCGACCGTGGGCTCGGCAACTGTCTGGCGTGCCATGCCGTCTCCGTGCTGTCGAACGAGCTGTTCCACGGCGATGTCGGGCCGAGCCTCGACGGGGTCGCCGAGCGGTGGTCGCCAGAGGAGATGCGCGCGATCCTGGTCAATTCCAAGGCGGTATTCGGCGATCAGACCATCATGCCCGGTTTCTACACGCTCGAGGTCGGGGTGAATGTCGATGAGAAGTTCGTCGGCAAGACGATCCTGGCGGCGCAGGACGTCGAGGATGTCCTGGCGTTCCTGACGACGCTGAAGGACTAGGCGGATGAGCATGGAGACGACAATGAGATTGACACGACGCCAGGCGCTGGCCTTCGGCGCCGGTGCGGCGGTGCTGGCAATCGCCGCTGGGCGGACGGGATCGGCGCTGGCCAGCGCGGACGAGACCGCCAAGGCCATAGACGAATTCGCCGGCGGTGCAACTCCGCAGAGCGGGCGCATCACCCTGGTCGCGCCGGAGATCGCCGAGAACGGCAACACCGTGCCGATCTCCGTCACGGTCGAGAGTCCGATGACGGATGGTGACTACGTCGCCGCAGTGCTGCTGCTCGCCGACGGCAACCCCAATCCGGACGTCGCGACGCTGCATTTCACGCCGATGAGCGGCTCGGCGTCGGCGACCACCCGCATTCGTCTGGCGAAGACCCAGAACGTCATCGCCATCGCCAGGATGAGCGACGGCTCGGTCTTCATGGACAAGAAGGAAGTCAAGGTGACGATCGGCGGCTGCGGCGGCTGATCCCGAGCATCGTCCAGCAAGGATAGCGACAGATGGCAGACCCGAAGCCCCGCGTCAAAGCGCCGAAGACCGCCTCCAAGGGTGAGGTGGTGACGCTGAAGACGTTGATCAGCCACGAGATGGAATCTGGCCAGCGCAAGGATAAGGACGGCAACCTGATCCCGCGGCAGATCATCAACAAGTTCGCCTGCACGTTCAACGGCAAAGAGGTGTTCTCCTGCGACCTGGACCCGGCGATCGCGGCCAACCCCTACTTCGAGTTCAGCGCGAAGGTCGACGAGAGCGGCACCTTCACCTTCACCTGGGTCGACGATAACGGCAGCGTCTACACGACCGAGTCCGCGATCGAGGTGAACTAGAACGAAGTCAACCAACGACCGGGCGGGCGAAGCACCCGTCGGCGCTTCAGGAGGAGAAGCTGCCTTGAATATCAGGTGTCTCGGCCTCGCGGCCGCGTTGGGGGTTGCGGCCGGTGTGGCCGCCGGTCCCGCCTTTTCCGATCCCGTCGACGACCGGCTGGTCATCGACGGCGAAATCGAGATGATCATACGTGCGCCCGCGCCCGAAGGCCATCCCTTCGAGGAGGTCAGGTCTGGATGGAGCTACCGGGCCGACGAGACCCGGGCGCTCGAGGCCGAATCCTTTCAGAACCCCGGCATGATCGCTGTCGAGCGTGGCGAGGAGGTGTGGAACACGGTGGACGGAGCGGCCGGAAAGTCCTGTGCCTCCTGCCATGGCTCTGCGGCCGACTCGATGAAGGGAGTTGGTGCGAGCTATCCGAAGTGGAACGCGAAGGCCGGCAAGCCCCTCAACATAGAGCTGCAGATCGACGCCTGTCGCGTCGACAACATGCAGGCCGAGCCGTACAAGTTCGACAGCGCCGATCAGAAGGCGCTGACCACCTACATCAAGCACCAGTCGCTCGGCGAGCCGGTTGCCATCGACCTTGCCGATGGCGACATGCAGGCCTGGTGGGACCTCGGCAAGGAGAAATACTATACCCGTACGGGCCAGCTCAACTTGTCCTGCGCCTCCTGCCACGAGGCCTATAACGGTCACTACATCCGCGCCGACCACCTGAGCCAGGGCAACGTCAACGGCTTCCCGACCTACCGGTTCAACACCGCAGGCATGGTATCGCTGCACAACCGCTTCCGGGGCTGCATCCGCGACACCAGGGCAACGCAGCCGGCAGCGTTCTCCGACGAGTTGATGGCGCTCGAGGTCTACGTCACCTGGCGTGGCACCGGCCTGTCGGTCGAGACGCCGGCGGTGCGGCAGTAGGCTTGCAGGGCGCGGCAGGCAGCCATCGCCGCGTCTCGGTGCTCCGGCAGCGAGAGGCCGGAGGGCTTCATCGAAAGCGATGTCCCCGGGCGCGGCTTGCCGCCGCGCCGAGGGGGACGTGTTGCCGGAACCGTTCTTGGAGACGACGATGATCTCACGGCGCGAATTCCTCATGGCCGCGGTGGCGACGGGGGCGATCCTCGGGCCCGGGGAGTCCGGGCGGTGGTCGCGGGCGTTCGCCCAGCAGGCACTGCGAGAGGACGATCTGCTGTCGATGCCGCCGGTCGGCAATCTGACGATCGTCCACATCACCGACATCCATGCGCAGCTCAAGCCGGTGTGGTTCCGCGAGCCGTCGGTCAATCTCGGCGTCGGGGCCTCGGCCGGACTTCCGCCGCACGTGACAGGCGTCGATTTCCTGAAGCTCTACGACATCGCGCCCGGCTCGCCGCACGCCTATGCGCTGACTTCCGAGGATTTCGCCGCGCTGGCGACGACGTACGGCCGGATGGGCGGGCTCGATAGGATAGCGGCGGTCGTCCGGCGCATCCGCGCCGAGCGGGGCAGCGACAACGTGCTGCTGCTCGACGGTGGCGACACCTGGCAGGGCAGCTACACGGCCAACGCGACTCGCGGTGCCGACATGGTGGCGGCCATGAACGTGCTGGAGCCCGACGCGATGACCGGGCACTGGGAGTTCACCTACGGCACCGAGCGTGTGAAGGAGTTGGTCGACGGTCTGCCGTTCCCGTTCCTCGGCTCGAACATCTACGACAACGAGTGGGATGAGCCGGCCTTCGAGCCGATGGTGATGCTCGAACGCGGCGGCGCGAAGATCGCGGTGATCGGTCAGGCCTTCCCCTACACTCCGATCGCCAATCCGCGCTGGATGATCCCCGGTTGGTCGTTCGGCATCCGCGAGGAGGACATCGCCGCGCACGTCGAGGAGGCGCGCGCCGACGGGGCGGACGTGGTCGTACTGCTCTCCCACAACGGCTTCGACGTCGACCGCAAGCTGGCCTCGCGCGTCAAGGGGATCGACGTGATCCTGACCGGGCACACGCACGACGCGTTGCCCGAGCCGGTCGTCATCGACGGCACGCTGGTCATCGCCTCGGGCTCGAACGGCAAGTTTGTCTCCCGGCTCGATCTCGACGTGCGCGACGGCGGCGTGAAGGGCTATGGCTACCGGCTGATCCCGGTCTTCGCCGACGTCATCGCGCCGGATCCCGGAATGGCGGCACTGATCGACGAGCTCCGGGCGCCACACGCGGCGGAACTCGCCCGCGAGCTCGGGCGTACCGAGGCGCTGCTCTACCGGCGCGGCAACTTCAACGGCACCTTCGACGACCTGATCTGCCGGGCGCTGATCGAGGAGCGCGATGCGCAGATATCGCTGTCGCCGGGCTTCCGATGGGGAACATCGCTATTGCCGGGTGAGGCGATCACGGTGGAAGACCTGCACAACGCCTGCGCCATGACCTATCCGGCGGCGTACCGCTCGACCATGAGCGGCGCGACGATCAAAGACATCCTCGAGGATGTCGCCGACAATCTGTTCAATCCCGATCCCTACTACCAGCAGGGCGGCGACATGGTCCGCGTCGGCGGCATGGCCTACGCGATCGATCCGGGGGCCGCCATGGGCTCGCGCATCTCCGACATGACTCTGGTTTCCACCGGCGAGGCGATCGACCCGGCAAAGGACTACACGGTCGCCGGCTGGGCCTCGGTGAACGAGGGCACGGAAGGGCCAGCGATCTGGGACGTGGTCGAGGCATGGCTGGCCAAGAACCCGGTCGTGGCGCTCGAGGAGAACCGCTCCGTGCGGGTGGTCGGTTAGCCGCCTGCGTCGTCCTGCCGCAGGCGGGCAATTGTCTGCGGTCGCGACAAAGAGTATAAATGCAAAAAACTGAATATGTCCTTCGGCGAAGGACGGAAGGCTCCAGGTGAGGAAGATGACCGAAAGGACGCGACTCGACAGGCGCCGGCTGCTGACGGCGGGGCTTGCGGCGGGTGGGGCCGCGCTCGCGACGCGGGTCGTGGCGGGCGAAAGCGATGCGGCCATCACCGAAATCCAGGACTGGAACCGCTACCTCGGCGACGGCGTCCAGGCGCGGCCCTATGGCAAGCCCTCCGAGTTCGAAGCGCATGTGGTGCGTCGTGACGTCGAGTGGCTGACGGCATCCCCCGAAAGTTCGGTCAACTTCACGCCGCTGCATGAGCTCGACGGCATCATCACCCCGAACGGGCTCTGCTTCGAACGTCACCATGCCGGCATCGCCGAGATCGACCCTGCCCAGCACAGACTGATGATCAACGGACTGGTCGAGACGCCGCTGGTCTTCACAATGGCCGATCTGATGCGCTTTCCGCGCGAGAACCGCGTCTACTTCCTCGAGTGCGCCGCCAATACCGGTATGGAGTGGCGCGGCGCCCAGCTCAATGGCTGCCAGTACACCCACGGCATGGTCCACTGCGTCATGTACACGGGCGTGCCGCTGAAGACCCTGCTTCAGGAGGCCGGGCTCAAGCCGGGCGGAAAGTGGATCCTGCCCGAGGGTGCCGATGCCTCAGCGATGACGCGCTCGATCCCGATCGAGAAGGCGCTCGACGACTGCCTGGTCGCATTCAAGATGAACGGCGAGGCGCTGCGGCCCGAGCAGGGATATCCGCTGCGGCTCGTGGTGCCGGGCTGGGAAGGCAACATGTGGATCAAGTGGCTGCGCCGACTCGAAGTCGGCGACGAGCCCTGGCACCAGCGCGAGGAAACCTCGAAGTACACCGACCTCCTCCCTGACGGGAAGGCGCGCCGCTTCACCTGGGTGATGGACGTCAAGTCCGTGATCACCAGCCCGAGCCCGCAGGCGCCGGTGCGCCACGGTCGTGGGCCGCTGGTCATTACCGGGCTGGCCTGGTCGGGCAACGGCACGATCAGCCGAGTGGACGTCTCGATCGACGGCGGCCGCAACTGGAAGACCGCGCGGATCGACGGGCCCAGCCTGCCGAAGGCGCTGCACCGGTTCTACCTCGACATCGACTGGGACGGCTCGGAATTGCTGCTGCAGTCACGTGCCATCGACGGGGCGGGCTTCGTGCAGCCGACCAAGGAGGCGCTGCGCGCGGTGCGCGGCGAGAATTCGATCTACCACAACAACGGCATCCAGACCTGGCATGTCAAAGCGGACGGAATGGTCGAAAATGTCGAAGTCTCTTGAGGTTGTTTCGGCCACCCTCGCGCTCGCGCTGCTCGGCACGCCGGCGCTCGCCGATGGCGACGCGGCCAAGGGCGAGAAGGTGTTCAAGAAGTGCGCTGCCTGCCACACGGTCGGAGAGGGCGCGGCGCACAAGGTCGGGCCGCATCTGAACGATGTGTTCGGCCGTACCGCTGGCGGGCTCCACGACTACAAGTACTCCAAGGCAATGATCGATGCCGGAGCCGGCGGTCTCGTCTGGAACGAGGAGACGCTCGCGACCTATCTCGCCGACCCGAAGGGAGCGATCAAGGGCAACAAGATGGCCTTCGCCGGCCTGAAGAAGGCCGACGAGCTGGCCGATGCGATCGCCTATCTGGCGACGTTCTCGGCCGAGGCGGCGCCTCAGCCGTCCTCGGATGCGGCGCAGGCGGACGAGGCCCCGGCCGTCGCGGCCACGCCTGCCGAACCGGCGCCTGCGGCTGCCGCCGCCCCGCTGCGCGAAGGTGGCGTCTACGGCCTTGGACGGGTGGCGACCGAAGAAGAGATCGCCGCCTGGGACATCGACGTCAGGCCGGACGGCACGGGCCTGCCCGAAGGGCGCGGCACGGTCGCCGACGGCGAGGTGATCTTCACGGACAACTGCGCCGCCTGCCACGGCGATTTCGGCGAGGCGGTCGACCGCTGGCCGGTGCTGGCCGGTGGCCAGGGCAGCCTCACGGCGGAGCGGCCGGAAAAGACCATCGGCTCGTTCTGGCCATACCTGTCGACGGTGTTCGACTACGTCCGCCGGGCGATGCCCTACGGCAATGCCCGCTCGCTCAGCGACGACGAGGTCTACGCGCTGACCGCTTACCTGCTCTACCTCAACGATGTCGTCACCGACGAGGATTTCGAGCTCTCGAACGAGAACTTCACCGAGATCCGCCTGCCCAACGAGGTGAACTTCATCGACGACGACCGTGCCGAAGAGCCCCACTACGCCACGCGCGCCGAACCCTGCATGACGAATTGCGGCCCGGAACCGGCGCAGGTGGTGATGCGTGCCCGCATCCTGGACGTGACGCCCGGCAGCGCCGACGAGGATAGCGCGGCGGGGGGCGGTGTCGACTGACCTGAGCAAACCCTTCGGGCGGAGGAACGGATCTGTTACCCCTCGGTCGACTCCGGATCGCCATCATCGTCGTCGGCATCGCGGCGATGCCCGACTCTGCCGCGGTTGCCGACGGCGACGGCGATGCCGCGAGGGGCGAGGCGCTGTTCAGGGTCTGCCGAGGCTGCCATCAGGTCGGGCCTGCCGCCCGCAACGGCATCGGGCCGCATCTGGATGGGCTGTTCGGGCGCATTGCTGGCGCGATCGAGGGATTCAAGTACTCCTCGGCGATGCGCGCCAAGGGCGAGGGCGGCCTCGTCTGGGACGAGACGACGCTCGACACCTATCTCTCCAAGCCCCAGACGCTGGTGCCGGGCACCCGGATGTCATATCGCGGCATGGCGGACGCCGGCGAGCGGCAGGCGCTGATCGCCTATCTCCGCATTGCCACGGCCGGTGATCCCGCGGCTGGTCCGGTGGAGGCGGCCGGGCCACGGTCCGAAATGGGCCTCGCCGCCATGCAGATCGACGGCGATCCGGACTACGGACAATACCTTTCGACCGAATGCGTCACCTGCCATCAGACCTCCGGTCGTGCCGACGGCATTCCTTCGATCGTCGGATGGCCGAAGGACGCCTTCGTTCGCGCGCTGTTCGAATACAAGACCAATGTGCGCAGCCACCAGGTGATGGCGATGGTCACCGGCAACCTCGGCAACGAGGAGATCGCGGCGCTCGCCGCCTATTTCGGGCAGCTCTCGCCGCAATAGCGACAGGGAGGATGACATGACGGGACTGACACGGCGCGCCTTTGGCCTCGGCGCCACGACACTCGGCCTGAGCCTGGCCACCCCGACGTTCCTGCGCGCGCCGGCGCGGCCGAAGGTGGTGGTGATCGGCGGCGGCGCCGGCGGCGCAACGGCCGCGCGCTACATCGCCAAGGATTCCGAGGGCGCGATCGACGTGACGCTGATCGAGGCCAACCCGATCTACACGACGTGCTTCTTCTCCAACCTCTTCCTCGGCGACTTCCGCAGCTTCGACTCGCTCAATCACGGCTACGACAAGCTGGCATCGAACTACGGCATCACCGTCGTCAACAAGATGGCGGATGCGATCGACCGGGACGGCAAGCAGGTCGTGCTCGCGGACGGCACCCGGGTCCCCTATGACCGGCTGGTGGTCTCGCCGGGGATCGACCTCGTCTGGGATTCGGTTCCCGGCTATTCGGAGGCGGCCGCCGAGATCATGCCGCATTCCTGGAAGGCCGGGCCGCAGACGAAGCTCCTGAAAGCGAAGCTGGACGCGATCGAGAACGGCCAGCAGATCGTCATGGTGGCACCGCCCAACCCCTACCGCTGCCCGCCCGGCCCCTACGAGCGCGTCTCGATGTTCGCGCACGTGCTGAAGACGAAGGGCCACACGGATTCGAAGATCATCGTCATCGACCCGAAGGACAAGTTCTCGAAGCAGGCGCTGTTTCAGGAAGGCTGGGACAGACACTATAGGGGCATGGTCTAGTGGTACGGTCCGGATGTGCATGGTGGCATCGAGGGCGTCGATCCCTCGGCCGGAACGGTCGAGACCGATCTCGACACCTTCGAAGGCGCGCTTGTCAACGTCATCCCGGCGCAGAAGGCCGGCGCAATCGCGCAGAAGGCCGGACTGGCCGACGGTTCCGGCTTCTGCCCGATCGACCCGAACTCCATGGCGTCGACGGTGGATGCGGAGATCTTCGTCCTGGGCGATGCCTCGATTGCCGGGGACATGCCGAAATCGGCCTTCTCCGCCAACAGCCAGGCCAAGGTGGCGGCGATGACGATCCGCGGCGAACTGACCGGCAGCAAGCTGTTCCCGGCCAAGTACTCGAACACCTGCTGGAGCCTGATCGATACGGACGACGGGGTGAAGGTCGGCGCGCAGTACGCGCCGGGCGAAGGCAAGATCGCCTCGACATCCAACTTCATCAGCCAGACCGGCGAGGATGCCACCCTGCGC
>JAEYRQ010000045.1 GCA_023435545.1 Pseudomonadota bacterium
GGCGTAGAACGTCTCGGAGAACATCGTCGCGGGCGCGACCTTGCCGTAGGCGTTGCCGAGGATGAGCCGAACCGAGACCCCACGGTCCTCGATCATGGGCAGCGTTTCCTTGCCGTAATGGTCGAAGGTGGGCGCCACATCCTCGTGCGTGTCGGGCAGGGCCAGCCAGGTCTGGATCCCGAACAGACTGTTCGGACCGCTCCGGGCAGCCGCGGAGGTGCGCTCCGAGTGGGTCACGCCACGTCCGGCGACCATCCAGTTCAGCGCGCCGGGGCTGATGATCTGATCGGCGCCGGTGCTGTCGCGGTGATGGAAGTCGCCGCGATAGAGGTAGGTGACAGTTCCGAGCCCGATATGCGGGTGCGGCCGCACATCGACGCCCTGTCCGGTCAGCAGCTCGGCCGGACCGGCCTGGTCGAAGAAGATGAACGGCCCGACCATCTGCCGCTTCGGCGCGGGCAAGGCGCGCCGGACCTCGAAACCGCCGAGGTCGCGGGACCGGGGAACGATCAGGGTTTCGATGGCGTCGATCCCGACCTCATCGGGACAGCCTGGTTCGATTGCCGGGTTCCAACTCATGCGCCTCATCCTCTCCTGTCGGATTGACTGATCCAGCCGGGCGATCGGTGTGATCGCCAGCCACCTCGCATCTAGGCCCACGACCCGCTGAGCCGTAGCTCGAGGCGTGGGACTGCCGAGCCACGCCAGGCGCGGCTCCTCCTGGAGGCACTCGACCAGCAACGCGGTCAGGACCCGCACCCTTCGCGAAGGACTCTTGCTGGCAGATCGTCGATTTCCGTCGCACCCTCCCCGAGAAGCCGGATGAACTCAAGCCTCCGCGCCGCCACGAGCCGGAAAGGGCGCAAGAGCGGCACCAGAGCCGCATATCCTGCACCGCCGCCTTCGAGCGTGTTCGCTAGTGTCCAGCAACGAATGACTGGCTTCCTCCAAGATTCAGGAGATCTGGATGACTTTGCGCAATGGCTTGGATTCTCTTCTTCGCCCCGAAGATTCGGTCCTCGTTCTGATCGATCATCAGCCCTACCAGCTGGCGAACCTGAACAGCCACGATCCGCATATGGTGGTCAACAATTCGACGGCGCTGGCGAAGGCCGCGAAAGTCTTCGGCGTCCCGACGATCCTGACGAGCGTGGTCGAGGATCGCGGCGGTCACATCTTTCCGCAGATCACCAATGTGTTCCCCGGCCAGGAGGTGATCGACCGGACGCTGATCAACACCTGGGAGGACCCGAAGGTGGTCGACGTGGTCAAGGCGACCGGCCGCAAGCAACTGGTCCTCGCCGGGCTGTGGACCGAAGTCTGCGTGGCGATGCCGGCAATCCAGGCTGCAGGCGAAGGCTGGGACGTGACCGTCATCACCGATGCGTCGGGGGCGGTTTCCATCGAGGCGCATGAAATGGCCATTCAGCGCATGATCGCGGCCGGCGTGAATATGATGACCTGGATGGCGCTCGCGGCGGAATGGCAGCGCGACTGGGCGCGGGCGGAAACCGCCTTCGCGCTGAACGAGGTTATCATCGAGCATGCCGCCGGCAGCGGCATAGCCTTCCTGTGGGAGCAGCAGCTGCTCAACACGCCGGTGCAGAGCGCCGCTGCCTGATCCGAGCGGGTCAATCCGGGGGTGACAAGAATCGCGAGCGATGCGCTACGAACGCACTGACCGCTCACCTGCCAGCGTCACCCCCGCTGATTGTGGATGCACCGCATTATCTCTCTTTCGTTTCGGGGCAGGGGACCGGCATCGCCATGGCCTCGGCCGCCATCCTCGCAGACGAGCTTCGCGCCGGTGCCGTAGATGGCGGCGTGGTTCATCCTGGCCTCGCCGATTGGCGGGCCGCAGCGTTGCGGCCGCCTGCCTAGTCGACCAGCTCGATCTCGCTCGGCCGCCAGGACTTGTCGAAGAACGACGGCAACGGGCTGTAGAGCCTGAGGAGCGTGAACCAGCCCTTCTCGGGGTCGGTCTGGATCCAGTTCCCCCGGGCCACGCCGTCGGGCTGTGTCGGCCCGAAATAGACCGTCGTCGAGCCATCGTCGGCCGCGTCCGCCGCCGGCGAGGGGTAACTCTGGCTTCCGGCCCGTGGATACTTCTGCGGCGTCTGCAGCATCGAGCGGGTCTGGTTGTCGTAGAGCGTCAGCGACTAGAATGCCCGGGCGGGAATGTCCTTGGGCAGCGTCACCTTGTAGGCTTTGGCGCCGTCGACCGGCTCGCCGCTTTCGTCGAGAAACCCGACCAGATACTGCGAGCCGATGTCCGGGATCCGCATGATCATTGCTGGCGAGTCGAGCGTGTAGGCGTAGTAGAAGGCCGTGCGCGCATCGAGCGTGCGTGCGCCGGTCGGCGGCAGCGGCTTGAACATGCCGCCCTCGAACGGCGGCGGTGGCGTCTCGAAGAAGGCGCCACCCTCCCACAGCATCATCATCCAGTGAGAGTCGTCGTAGTAGGCCCAGTCCGGATGCACCTCGAAGGGGCGCGCATTCAGCGAGCGGCCAGCCGCCTGTCCGACCGCCGCGGCGTCCGAAAGGATCTTCCGCATCCGCTCATCCGGATTGAACTCCTTGCCGTGCACGATGCCGATGGCGGCGAGCTGCCCGGCGAGCTCGATGTCATGGCTGGTCGCCGGTTCGCTCTGCACGTTCTCGTTGATCATCTCGAAGAAGCCGTAGTCGCTCGGCGGGATCGTGTTGAACGACTTCCGGCTGACCTCGACGAACTTCGTCTCGGGGATACTCGGCTCGCCCTCGATTCGAACCTTCCCCTCGAGCGCCTGGGCAATGCTTGAGCCGAAGCTGCCTGGCTTGTAGGGATATATCTTGAGGTGTGCCTTGACGTTCTCGACCGCGGGCTTCGGATCGTTGTCGACGAGATAGGCGCGCGCTGCGTAGAGGGCGAGGTTCGTCTTCGAATGCGCGACGAAATAGCCGCCTTCTGGCAGCGGCCCGTCATAGTCCGGCCCGACGATCAGGTACTTGCCGCCAAGGCCGCGGTCGGGCCCCGGACCGCCGATGTCGATGACCCACGAGAACCACATGTCATTGATCGTGCCGACAGCTTGCGAGGGTTGCTCGAGTACCATCGGGCCCTCGCTCAGATCGAGCGCGGCGAGGTAGTAGACGGTATCGGCATTGGCCGTCAGGAACAGGGAGTTGGAGTCCATCAGTTCGGAGAAGATGGCGACATCGCCGGGCTCAATGCCTATGGATTGGAAGCCTTTGACGATCGCCAGCGCCGAGGCGCCGCGGAAGCTGTTGTTGTAGACGTTGAGCGCATTGGTGAACGCCAGCGCGTCGTAGACCTTCTGCGCGGTTTCGATGGTCGGCGCGCCGTCCTTGAATTCCAGCGTGCCGAGGCTGGTCTCGATCCTGCCGGGTGCGCCGAGCGATTGGACCGTCTCCTCGGAGACCTGGGCGTTGGCCGAACTCGCGAGCAGACCTGCGACAATTGCCGCCGACGCGGCGAAGCTAGACCTGCCGTGGGCTCTTCCAGATTGCTGATACATCACAGATTTCTCCTCAATCGATCTCAATATGGCCGGTGGAAATGCGCCGGTCGTCCCGGCGTCCTTCAGAACCGGAACACCGCCCCGAGGACCGGGCCCTGGATCACCACGTCAAACAAAAACGGACCGTCCTGGTAATCGACGCCGGCGGCGCGGTAGCCGAGCACACCGGAGATGCGGTCGTTGAACTCGTAGCCGACGCCGCCGAAGACGTCCCAGTCGATATCGGCGCCGCCGCCGCCGGCCAGCGCCCAGCCGGTGAGGTAGATCTTCGGCGTCAGGTCGGCGC
>JAEYRQ010000112.1 GCA_023435545.1 Pseudomonadota bacterium
GTACGTGATGGTGCGCTCGGTGAAGGACCTCGACACACGGGGCTTCATCGAGGAGTTCGCGAACGCGGCGGGCAAGTACCGAGTGAAGCTCGCGACCGAGTACTCGGTGCTCGCGAAGGCGGCGGGCACGATCGAGGGATTGGTGAGGAGGCTCGACCCCGACGTCGACGTCATCCCGATCATCCAGCCCTACGTGGAGAAGGTCTTCGGCGAGCGCTGGGCGCCCGACAAGATCGTCCAGCAGGCGCTCGGCGGCGCCACCGGCATGGCGTCGCTCCTCCGCACCGTGCCGACTCACGTCGACCAGATCCTCCACGACATGGAGACTGGCAACGTCCAGGTCCGGCCCATCATGCCGAAGCTCGACGCGCTGCCGGACCGCCTGCACGACAGCGCCACGAGAGTGGCAGTCGCGATCTTCAGCGCATCGATGAGCATCTGCGCCGCCATCATGGTCCCCGACCGCGCCGAGCACTTCTTCGACTACGCGAAGATCACGCTCTTCTTCATCGCATTCACCGCGGCCGTCTCGGGCTGGATCGTGACCTGGTGGTGGCACTGGCTGGGCCGCGGGATCAACCTGCGACTGACGCCGATCCTGAACCTGTTCCGCAGAGGCCGCAGGTGATCCTGCGTAGACCTTTGTCATGTCAGCGGAAGAGCTTGCGCGTCCGTCGGACGTGTGGGTAATCCCTCGCGCACTTGCGAGGTGAACCGATGCGCGCTCGCCCATGTCCGTCCGTCGCTGGCTGACGTCCTCAGTCGCGATCTGGTCAGCCGCTCTCGTCACGGCGTCCTGCATAGGGGAGCCAGGCGAGCCAGGCGCCCCGGTTGTCGAGGCGGCGCTGACGGAGCCACCCCTGAGCGACGCGCTCTGGCCGAGCACGGCCGTCGGGAGCACGCAGGGCGTCGCAGGGGTCACGCCCGACGGCGCCTCGACCTACACGATCCCGATCGCGGTGTCGCCCGGCCCCGCCGGGTTCGCGCCGCGTGTGGCGGTGACCTACCACAGCCGCGGCGGGCCCAGCTCCGTCGGCGTGGGCTGGTCGATCTCGGGGCTCTCGTCGATCTCGCGATGCGCAAGGAATCTCGCCCGGGACGGCGAGCTCGCTCCCGTGCGCTACACCGACGACGACGCCTTGTGCCTCGACGGACAGCGCCTCTTCGGAGATCTCTCAGGCTGGCGACCGGAGTCCGGTCTGGAGCGGATCCGGGTCGTCGGGGAGCTGAGCGATCCCAGCTCCTACTTCGTCGTGGAGCTGCCCGACGGCGGCCGTCGGATCTACGGCGGCTCGGGGGCTGGGTTCCATCCGACGGTGACGTTCGAGTCTCCGATCGGGACGCCCGAAGAGCGCGGCGCGCACACGTACCGGTGGCTCCTCGCGGAGGAGCGTGATCGCTCCGGGAACGTCATCGAGTACGAGTGGCACACCGATGGAGAGCCGCGCCTCGCCGAGGCTCGGTGGGGCCAGCACGTCGACGCTCAAGACGCCGCACCCGGTGCCGGGACCGGCAGCCGAGTCGCTCGGATCGCGTTCACGTGGCACTCGCCCCTCGTGCCCCACGCTCCGGTCCAATGGGAGAACGGCATCGCGCTCTCGAGATCCCAACGGCTGGCCCACGTCGTCAGCTACGTCGGCTCCGCGCCGCAACGCGAGAACATCGTTCGAAAGTACAACTTCTTCCACAGGATCAGCGACTCCACGGGTCGGCTGCTGCTCGACCATGTGGAGGAGTGTGATGGCTGGGACGTCTGTCTCGAGCCGGTCCGCTTCGACTACAGCGGTCAGGAGGTTGAGGTCAACGCGTTCGAGTCGCACGTGGTGATGCCACGAAGCGAGGCGTGGTGGCAGTACTGGGGCGATGTGATCGCGGTGACGATGGCCCCGGCGGCGATCGTCCCCATCGACGTGAACGGTGACGGCCGCGATGACCTTCTGTACTGGGAGCGCAATCGCGGCACTGTCGCCTCCCATTGGTACGTTCGCCTCGCGCTGGAGGAGACTGGCCAGTACGGCCCTCCTATCGATGCGGGACTGCCGGAGACGCCGATCGGGGTCGGTCTCCCCGAGGTGCGCTCGATCGACTTCGATCGTGATGGCGACGACGATCTCGTCTTCCGCGAGTGGGACGGTCGCCAACACCTCTGGCATGTGGGCCTCTGGGAGTGGGAGCAGAGCGCCGGATCGTTCGTGCGCGTGCACGATCGCTTCGACGGTTGCGAAGACGAGAGGAACTTCTTCGTTCCGCTTCACTCGCTGGTCGGCGACTTCGACGGTAACGGTGCTGTCGATTTCGCTGCGGCATGTCTGAGCTACGAGCACGTCGAGCGTGAGATCGACGGCGAGGTGGTTCCGGTTCTCGCTCTGAGCGAGGTCGACTACCTCGTGCGGTCGCACGACGGGCAGGATTGGTGGTCGTACGGCACGCCTCGGTCGCGACTGTCCGTGGACCTCCGCGGCCGCAACCATGTCATCAACCGCCTCTACGCTCATAGTTTCGTCATCGACACCGACGGTGACGGCGCGACCGAGCTCATCGCTTCACTGCCCGACGATCCGCAACAGCTAACGCGCGTGCAGTTCCGACCGGATGGGACGGTCGACCGGTCGCTCGTGAACATCAGCCGTAACGAGCGAATCGATCACGTCTTCCTCGATGCGAACGGCGACGGCCTGTCCGACGTCCTCGTGATCGATCGCGACGCGACGCAGCTCATGCTCCGCCTCAATACCGGACGAGGGTTCGACGGAGGGCGCCTGATCGAGCCTCCCTCGTAC
>JAEYRQ010000131.1 GCA_023435545.1 Pseudomonadota bacterium
GCGAATAATCGGCCGGCGGGCAGGGCGCACCGGCTCACTGTCATGCCGGTCAATCCAGCGTCCGGCGATATCTGAGCAGCGCGATCGTTGCCACGGCCGCGAGGAACACCGCAATGGCGCCGAGTTCGGGCAGGATCTCCGGTATGCCGTTGCCCTTCAGCACGATGCCGCGGACGATGCGCAGGAAATGGGTGAGCGGCAGCACCTCGCCGATCCATTGCGCCCAGACCGGCATGCCGCGGAACGGGAACATGAAGCCCGACAGCAGGATCGAAGGCAGGAAGAAGAAGAACGTCATCTGCATCGCCTGCATCTGGGTGCGGGCGAGCGTGGAGAAGGTGTAGCCGAGCGTGACGTTGGCGGCGATGAAGACCAGGAGAGCGAGCAGCAGCACGATAAGCGAACCTAGCATCGGCACGGTGAAGATCGTCCAGGCGGCGGCAAGGATGACGCCGACCTGGATGAAGCCGAGTCCGATATAGGGAAGGATCTTGCCGACCATGATCTCGGCCGGACGGGCCGGCATGGCGAGCAGATTCTCCATCGTGCCGCGCTCGAGCTCGCGGGTGAGCGCCATCGCCGTCATCAGGATGGTGGTCATCGTCAGCACCACCCCGAGCAGGCCCGGCACGATGTTGTACTGGGTGATGCCTTCGGGATTGTACATCCGGTGGACGACCACATCGACCGGCGGCTCGCCGGCACGCAGACCTTCCAGCGGCCCCCTCAGGTCGTGGGCGAGGCCGGAGCGGACGATCTCGGCGATGGCGCCGACCGCGCTGGAGGCGGCCGCCGGGTCGGTGGCGTCGGCCTGCAGCAGCAGCGCCGGTCTGGCGCCGCGGACGAGATCGCGGCCGAAATCGGCCGGCACGGTGACGACGAAAGCGACCTCGCCGCGCGCCAGCATCTCCGCCGCGCGGGCCTCGCTGCCGGCATCGGCGACGAAGTCGAAGTAGCGCGAGTTGCCCATAGCCGCGAAGATCGAGCGGCCGAAGCGGCTGGTGTCCTCGACCAGCGCGGCCGCCGGCAGATGCTTCGGATCGGTGTTGATGGCGAAGCCGAACAGGATGAGCTGCACGATCGGGATGCCGACCATCATCGCGAAGGTCAGCCGGTCGCGCCGCATCTGGATCAGTTCCTTCAGTAGGATCGCGCCGACGCGGGCGAGGGAGACGGCGCGGGTCATGCCCCGTCTCCGGATGTCGTGCCCCGGCGGGCGCAGCCCGCGCGCCTGCGGCGCGGCGGAAGGACCGTGTCCATCACCCCTCCCGCGCCTGGGCCTCGGTCATCAGACGGATGAAGACGTCCTCCAGGCTGGTCTCGCCTGGGGCGGCCTTCAGGCCGTGCTCTCGGGCGATCTCGGCGATGCCCGTCTTCAGGACGGCGGCGTCGGTTCCGACCACGTGGATGTCGGTGCCGAAGGGTGCGACCTGCTCGACGCCGGGCAGGCGACGGAGTTGCGCCATCAGCCGGCCGGAGCCGTCGCCGCGGACCACCCAGGTCTTCAGCCCGGAGCTGGCGACGACCTCCTCGACCGTGCCGCGGGCGACGATGGAGCCATAGGCGATATAGACGATGCGATGGCAGCGCTCGGCCTCGTCCATGTAGTGGGTGGAGACGAGCACCGTCAGCCCCTCGGCGGCGAGATCGTGGATCTCGTCCCAGAACTCGCGCCGCGCCTTCGGGTCGACGCCGGCGGTCGGCTCGTCGAGGAGCAGGAGTTTCGGCTGGTGCATGACGCAGGCCGCGAGCGCCAGGCGCTGCTTCCAGCCGCCGGAAAGCTGCCCAGCGAGCTGGTGCTGGCGGTTGGAAAGGCCGAGGCGCTCGAGCGTCGCATCGACAGCCTGACGTCGCGGCCTCAGGTCATAGAGTCGGGCGACGAAATCCAGATTTTCGCGGATCGTCAGGTCCTCGTAGAACGAGAACCGCTGGGTCATGTAGCCGGTCTCGAGCTTGATCAACGCGGATTGGGTGCGGATGTCGTAGCCCAGGCACGATCCCTCGCCTTCGTCGGCGCTGAGCAGGCCGCAGATCAGCCGGATGGTCGTCGTCTTGCCCGACCCGTTGGGACCGAGGAACCCGACGATCTCGCCGCGGCGGACCTCGAGGTCGACATGGTCGACGACGGTCTTGGACCCGAAGCGCTTGGTGAGCCCCCTGACGGCGATGGCGTTGCCATCGTCCACAGCGACGGGCGCGGCGGTGCTCATGGCACGAGCCTGACGTCGACCGGCTGGCCGACCTTCAGCGGACCGAAGTCGTCGGGTTTCGCCTCCACCATGTAGACGAGCTTCGCGCGTGCCTCGACCGAGTAGATCACCGGCGGCGTGAACTCCGCCTCGCGGGCGACGAAGCTCACGCGCGCCGGGATCGCCCGAGCGCACGAGTCGCAGGCGATTTCGACGCGCCCGCCGAGGGCGATGCGCGACAGTTCCATCTCTGGAACGAAGAAGCGCACCTTCAGGTTCTGCGGCGGCAGGACGGACACCACCGGCCGGCCGGCGGGCACGACCTCGCCTGGCTCGAAGAACGTGTCCTGGATGCTGCCGGCCATCGGCGCGGTCCCGCTCAGCCGGGATATGCGCGCGTCGATCCGGGCGACCGCCGCCTGCGCGGCGGCAACGTTGTCCTCCGCGGCGGCGATCGCGTCGGGCCTGGCGGCAAGCTTTGCCACGTCGAGCGACGCCTGTATCGCCTTCAGCCGGGCGGCGAGCACATCGAATCGCTCGCGCGCCGTCTCGGCACGCGCGTCCGAAACTACGCTCGCCTCGTGCAAGGTCTGGTACCGCTTCAGGTCGCGCTCGGCGAGCGCCAGGCTCGCGCTGATCTCCTCCGCCTGGGCCTCGATGACGGCGAGTTCCTCCGGGCGCTTGCCCGTCTTCAGGTCCGCCAGCAGAGCCCGCGCCTGGTCGAGGCGGCCCACCGCCTCGCGACGCGCCTGTTCGGCGTCGGTGCGATCGAGCCGGAACAGCACCGCGCCGCCTTCGACATCGTCGCCGCGAGCAACCTCGAGCGCAACGAGGCGCGCCGTCTCCTCCGCTCCGACATCGAGGAAGTCACCCTCGACATAGCCCTGGAACCTGCCGTCGCTCTCCTCCCACCAGCAGCCGCCGAGGCCGAGCGCCACGAGGCAGAGGACGGCGAGGCGCATCGCGGTCATTGCCCGGCACTCGCCTCGAGAATGGCGTCGAGGTGCTCGTGCATCATGGCGACGACGAGCGCGATCTCCTCGGG
>JAEYRQ010000182.1 GCA_023435545.1 Pseudomonadota bacterium
GCACAAACCCGGCCCGCTTCGCATCGAGACTGACAGTTTCGGCCGCAAGCGGGGGGAACCACATGGCGGCGAAGGCGATCGGGCCGATCAAGCGGAAGTTCGCGCCCTGGGAAGATCCCGCGGCCAAACCATTCATTCGTTTCGAGGGCGTCACCAAGCGGTTCGGCGATTTCGTCGCGGTCGACGATCTCAGCCTCGACATCTACGAGCGCGAGTTCTTCTCGCTGCTGGGACCCTCGGGCTGTGGCAAGACCACGCTGCTGAGGATGCTGGCCGGCTTCGAGACGGCGAGCGAGGGGCGCATCCTGCTCGATGGCAGCGATATCTCGGCGGTCCCGCCGCATCGGCGCCCCGTCAACATGATGTTCCAGTCCTACGCGCTGTTTCCGCACATGGACGTCTGGAAGAACATCGCCTTCGGGCTGAAGCAGGACGGAATGCCGAAGGACCAGATCGACGCGCGCGTCGCGGAGATGCTGAAGCTGGTCAAGCTCGAGCCCTTCGCCCGGCGCAAGCCGCACCAGCTGTCCGGCGGCCAGCGCCAGCGCGTGGCGCTCGCCCGCTCCATCGCCAAGCGGCCGAAGGTGCTGCTGCTCGACGAGCCGCTCGGCGCCCTCGACAAGAAGCTGCGCGAGGAGACCCAGTTCGAACTGATGGACCTGCAGCAGCAGACCGGCCTCACCTTCGTCATCGTCACCCACGATCAGGAGGAGGCGATGACCGTTTCCGACCGGATCGCGGTGATGGACCACGGCAAGCTGGTGCAGGTGGCGACGCCGGCGGTGATCTACGAGTACCCGAACTCGCGCTACGTCGCCGACTTCATCGGCAATGTGAACTTTCTCGAAGGCAGAATCAGCCGCGTCGGCGAGGGCGAGGTCGAACTCGCCAGCGACGAAGTGCCCGGCACGATCCGTGCGAGCCTCGACGGCGAACTGGCGGCCGGGACCGGAGACACCGCCTGGCTGGCGATCCGGCCGGAGAAGATGCGCATCTCGCTCGACGCACCCGCCGAGGGCTCGCGCAACTGCGTGAAGGGCGAGGTCTGGGACATCGGCTATCTCGGCGACCTGTCGATCTATCACGTCAGGCTGCCCGGCGGCCGCACGATCAAGTCCGCCGTCGCCAACCAGACCCGGCTGGTGGAGCGCCCGATCGGCTGGGAGGACACCGTCTACGTGTCGTGGCCGGACGACGCCGGCATCGTGCTGACTAGGTGAGGGCGCGCAATGGCTGATCCCGCGTCCAGGCCGCTGATCCGGACGAGGAGCCTCGTCGTCCTCGTCCCCTATCTGTGGCTGCTCGCCTTCTTCCTCGCGCCGTTCCTGATCGTCCTGAAGATCTCGCTGTCGGAGACGGCGATCGCGATGCCGCCCTACCTGCCGGTCTTCGACCTGTCCGAGGGCCTGGCCGGACTGTGGCAGAGCTTGAGCGAGCTCTCCTTCGAGAATTACCTCTTCCTGACGACCGACGACCTCTACATCCGCTCCTATCTGTCGAGCCTGTGGATCGCATTGGTATCGACGGCGATCCTGCTGGCGATCGGCTATCCGATCGCCTACGGCATGGCGCGGGCGCCCAAGGCCTGGCGGCCGACGCTGGTGATGCTGGTGATCCTGCCGTTCTGGACGAGCTTCCTGATCCGCGTCTACGCCTGGATCGGCATCCTCAGCCGCGAGGGTCTGCTCAACTCCTTCCTGTCGTGGATCGGCCTGATCGACACGCCGCTGACGATCCTGTCGACCAACATCGCCGTCTATATCGGCATCGTCTATTCCTACCTGCCGTTCATGGTGCTCCCGCTCTATGCGTCGCTGGAGAAGATGGACGATACGCTGCTGGAGGCGGCCTCAGATCTCGGCTGCCCGCCCTTGAAGGCGTTCTGGGTGGTGACCTTCCCGCTGTCGCTGCCCGGCGTCATCGCAGGCTGCTTCCTCGTCTTCATCCCCGCGGTCGGCGAGTTCGTCATCCCCGACCTGCTCGGGGGATCGGACACGCTGATGATCGGCAAGACGCTGTGGGCGGAGTTCTTCTCCAACCGCGACTGGCCGCTTGCCTCGGCGGTCGCCGTCGTGCTGCTGATGATCCTCGTGATCCCGATCGTGTTCTTCCAGAACGCCCAGCAGCGGCAGCAGGAGCGCGAGCGATGAGGAAGGGACCGACCCTCTTCAACGTGGTGTCGATCACGCTCGGCTTCGCGTTCCTCTACATCCCGATCATCCTGCTGGTGATCTACTCCTTCAACGCCGGCCGCAACGTCGCGATCTGGGCCGGCTGGTCGACACGGTGGTACGTCGCGATGCTGCAGAACCAGCAGCTTCTCGATGCCGCGTGGGTGACGCTGAGGGTGGCGCTGCTGTCGGCCTCGATCGCAACCGTGCTCGGAACGATGGCGGCGGTCGCGCTGATCCGGCACGGCCGCTTCGCCGGCCGCTCGCTGTTCTCGGGCATGGTCTACGCGCCGCTGGTGATGCCCGAGGTGATCACCGGCCTGTCGCTGCTGTTGCTGTTCGTCGCCATCAATTTCGACCGCGGCTTCTGGACCGTCACCATCGCCCACGTCACCTTCTCGATGTGCTTCGTCGCGGTCGTCGTGCAGTCGCGGCTGGTCAGCTTCGACCGCTCGCTCGAGGAGGCGGCGATGGATCTCGGCTGCCCGCCGTTGAAGACCTTCTTCGTCGTGACGCTGCCGATCATCCTGCCGGCCATCATCGCCGGCTGGATGCTGGCCTTCACCCTGTCGCTGGACGACCTGGTGATCGCGAGCTTCACCACCGGACCGGGTGCCACCACGCTGCCGATGCGCATCTATTCCTCGGTCCGGCTGGGCGTCACGCCGGAGATCAATGCCGTCTCCACGGTGCTGATCGCGATCGTCACGGTCGGCGTCGTCACCGCCTCGCTGATCACCAAGCGCCAGGAGGTCGAGCGGCAGAAGGCGGAGCGGCTGGCGGCGGCGCCGTAAAGCGCTAATGCACTGACGGCATGGATCGGTTCGTCGTGATCTCCGGCTGTTCGGGCGGCGGGAAATCCACGCTGCTCGCGGAACTCGCGCGCCGCGGCCACGCGGTGGTCGAAGAGCCGGGCCGTCGGATCATCGCGCAAGAGACTGCATCGGGTGGCTCCGCCCTGCCATGGATCGACATGGCCGCGTTCGCACGCCGTGCTATCGACATGGCACGCGAGGATCGTGAGGCAGCAGCCCGGACGGACGGGTGGGTGTTCTTCGATCGCGGGCTGATCGATGCGGCGGCAGCCCTCGAACATGCCACCGGTGAAGCGGTCCTGCAGGATCTGGCGCGACGCCATCGATACAACCGCCAGGTGTTCCTCACGCCGCCCTGGCCGGAGATCTTCCGAACGGACGAGGACCGCCGGCATGATATCGAAGCGGCGATCGACGAATATGATCGCCTCCTTGCCGTCTACCCGGCGCTCGGCTACCAACCCGTCATCCTGCCGAAGCTGTCGGTCGAGAATCGCGCGGATTTCCTGCTCGACACGTTGACCGCCTGACCGGACCGCAGGCCAGCAAGGGACCTCGCGGAATGAGACGCGCGGACATCATCGTGATCGGCGCCGGCATGATCGGCGCCTCGGCGGCACTTGCGCTGGGGGAGGCGGGCGTCGCGGTGACGCTGGTCGGCCCCGAATAACCGGCAGACAAGGCCGGGCCCGGCCCGTTCGCCAGCCACTACGACGAGGGCCGGATCACCCGGATCGTCGATCCCGACCCGCTGTGGGCCGGCTGGGCGGCCGAGTCAATCGGCCGCTACGCCGAGATCGAGGCGAAGAGCGGCATACGCTTCCACCATCCCGTCGGAACCATCCGCGTTGCGCCAGCGGCATCACCTGCGCTGGCCCGGGCGCGAGCCTCGGCGGCGGCGTTCGGCGCGGCCGTCGAGGAAATCGACGGGCACGAACTGGCGGGGCGCTGTCCCGCCTTTGCCCTCCCCGAAGATTTCGCCGTGCTCTGGGAGGCAGCTCCGGCCGGCCACGTCAATCCGCGCCGCAAGGTCGCGGCTCTGAAGGCCGCCGCGGTCCGCGCCGGCGCCGCCCTGGTCGAGGCGGAGGCCGTGTCGGTCGCGTCCGGACCGGACGGCGTCGAGGTGATCCTGTCGACGGCCGAGCGGCTCGCCTGTG
>JAEYRQ010000107.1 GCA_023435545.1 Pseudomonadota bacterium
CTACCGCACCGAGCCGCCGCAGGCCGACGCCGCGCGACAGGAGGCCCGGCGGGCGGAAGGCCAGCGCGGCGAGGACGGCATCCGCCGCCACTACGCCCGCCTGGACAAGCAACTCGGGGTAAACGACTTCTTCTGCGGCGAATTCACCGCCGCCGATATCGGCATGTTCACCACCGTCCACTACGCGGTGCGGCTGAACGGGCCGGCGCTCGACCCCTACCCGGCGCTGGCATCGTGGTACCGCCGCATCGCCGAGCGCCCGAGCGCGGCGCGCGTGATCGCCGAGATCGCCGAGGCCGACAGACGGCTCTCCTGGCCGCTGAGTCCTTAGGCCAGCACCGCTCTCAGCCCCACCACGGCGACGACACCGATCGCCACGCAGACGATGCGCGGCAGCTTGAGGCTGCAGGCGACCGTGATCACCGCGGCGATGGTCTCGGCCGGGCCTGTGGCGATCGCCATCGGGGCGATGACGGCGGCCAGCACCGCGCCCGGCACCGCCTCCAGCGCCGCCCGCGCGCGGCCCGTGGGAACGACGCGGCGCACAGCGAGCCAGCCGCCGACGCGCGTGGCGTAGGTGACGAGCGCCATGCCGAGGATGGCGACGAGCGTCATTGGATCAAGGCTCATACCAACACTCACCCTCTCTGGCCGTCATCCCGGACGGCCGGCAGGCCGATCCGGGATCGGGAGGGCAGAACGGCTACGGCGATGCGCCCCGGTCCCGGCTCTCCGGCCGGGATGACCGCGGACAGGTCGGAGCTCAATGCCGTTGGTATCATTCTCCCGCCTCCGCCGCCGCCATCTCGATCCGCGGAGAGAACAGAGCGCCGGCGAGCGCACCGGCGATGCCACCGGCGGCGATGTACCAGGGACCATCGACGGTGAGGTAGACCAGCGAGGCGGTCGCGGCGCTGGCGGCGATCGCGACGCCGGTCGAAGGGCCGCGCCAAAGCCCGACGATGATGGTGAGGAACAGCGCGGTGAAGGCGAAATCGAAGCCATAGGCGGCCGGATCGGTGAAGACCGCGCCCAGCGCCGCGCCGAACCCTGTCCAGGCGACCCAGTTGAGGTAGAGCGGCACGGCGATGCCGAGCCAGTAGGCCAGCGCGATCCGCCGCTCCTCGGACCTGCGCTCGCACAGCGCCCAGATCTCGTCAGCCATCAGGAACAGCGCCAGATAGCTCTGGCCCGTGCTGAAATGGGCAATCTTCGGCGAGATCGAGGCACCCATCAGCAGATGGCGGGAATTGATCATCAGCGCCGAGACGGTGACCATCACCCAGGGCACCGGGTCCGTCCAGATGTCGAGCGCGACGAACTGCGAGGAGCCGGCGAAGACCAGCCCCGACATCAGCATGATCTCGAGGACCGACAGCCCCTTCTGATGCGCCATCGCGCCGAGCAGCAGGCTGAACGGCACCACCGCGATGCAGGCGGGCACGACCGCGATCAGGCCGTCGCGGAATTCCGCGCGGACGTCGGTACGGGTCTCAGGCCGCACGGCGCGAGGGCGCGCCCCTGCCGGCGGTGCGGAAGCGGCGGGGCGTCGTGCCTATGCGCGCCTTGAAGGCGCGGGTGAGGTGGCTCTGGTCGGCGAAGCCGCAGGCGAGCGCCACATCGGCGGGGCCCCTGCCCTCGCGCAACAGCCGCCGGGCGCGCAGCACGCGCAGGTCCGCCAGCCAGGCATGGGGCGTCAGGCCGGTCTCCTTGCGGAAGGCGCGGATCAGGTGGAAGCGGCTTAAGCCCGCCTCGGCGGCGACGCTTGCGAGGTCCACATCCTCGGCCATGTGCGCCTCGAGCCAGGCCTTCGCCCGCTCCACCGGCCCGCGCTCGCGGCCGAGCAGCGCGGGGCCGCCGATATCGGCATGGCGGACAAGGCCGATGCCGAGCATGGACACGAAACGCTGGTCCGCGGCGAGTGTATCCTCGCTCGCCAGCGCCCGGTGGGCGGAGACGAACAGCGCCGCCGTCTCCGGGTCGTGGATGTCGGGAGCGCGGAAGAACGGCGGCGCGGTGACCCTGCGTCCCGTCACCTCCTCGGCGACCGCGCGCACGACATCGACCGATGGATAGGTCATCCGGTAGGCGTAGCCGTCACCATAGGGCTCGCCGTCGTGCACCTCGCCGGGATTGATCAGGCAGAATGTGCCGGGGCCGGCGAAGCGGCGGGCACCGCGCACCACATAGGTCTCGCAGCCCGAAACGATGGTGCCGACAACATAGGTCTCGTGTGTATGCGGCACGTAGCGATGGGTGTTGAAGCGCGCCGCCAGGCATTCCATGCCGTCGCCGTCACCCGAGTCACTGCTGCGCGCACGCCAGAAATCGGCGTGCTCCCCATCGGTGAGGCCGCGCAGCGACAGCGCCTTTTCCTGATCGATCGTCTGCATCGCCGCGGACCTTAGCAGTGGTGGGGCGATCCGTCTTGAACCGGATTGCTGTCCGGGCGATGAGGGCACCTGACCCGGCGCGCCGCTCCCGGATCTTCGGCTCCGCCTCGGCCGGGATAACGCCTCGGGAGGGAATGCGGCGGCGGCAGAGAGCGCCCCCTACCGCGACAGAAGCTCCGACAGCGTCCAGGGATATTCGCCGTCGGGCGAGGTCACCTCGTCGATCTTCCAGGCACCGTCCTCGCGCACGAAGCCGTAGACCACGCGCCTGGGCTCGCCGAAGTTCCGGAACCGGGCTTCGACCGTCGCCCGGTCGCCGGAGACGGCCGCCTTGCCGATCTCCACGTCGGTGATATCGAAGTCCTGCCCGTCGACGAAGATATCGAAGTCGAGCAGGCCGATGCCGTCGCTCTCGGCGCGCTCGTAGTCCTTCGCAAGCAGCGGCTTCAGCCGCGCGGAGAACATCTCGCGCGGCCCCGGATCGGCCGGCCACAGCCCGATCTGGGCGCTGCCGCCATAGGTGTCGTAGATGTCCGAGACGACCCCCTCCGGAGCGGACTGCGCCAGGAGCGGCGTGACGGTCAGGGACAGAACTAACGTGAGGACAAGCAGAATCGGACGCATCGTGCAGCCACGCTCGCAGGTTGTGCCACCAGCCGGCGGACTTTGGCACAACTTCGGGCGCGGCGGAACGGGGGCTCGGCCTCGCGGTGAACGCCGGGTGAGGGGCGTCGGGACAATCTTCGTCCCCCGGTCAACCGACCGTTCAGGCGCCGCTGCGGGGGGTTCAGTCCTGCCCGACCCGCTCGAACCACTGGTTCTCGTCGATCACCTCGATACCGAGCTCGGCAGCCTTCTTCAGCTTCGAACCGGCGCCGGGGCCGGCGACGACGAGATCCGTCTTCGAGGAGACGGAGCCCGCGACCTTGGCGCCCAGCCGCTCGGCCATCGCCTTGGCCTCATCGCGGGTCATCCGCTCCAATGAACCGGTGAAGACGACGGTCTTGCCGGCGACAGGTGAGTCGGCGCTCGCCGCCTGCTCGGCGGCCTTCGGCGAGACCTGGGCCAGGAGCGCATCGATCGCGGTCTCGTTGCGCGGCTCGGCGAAGAACTCGACCAGCGCCTCGGCCACCGTCGCGCCAATGCCGTCGATCGACATCAGATCCTGGAACGCCTGGGACTCCGCCCCCTCACCCGCCGCCAGCATCGCGGCGCGGAACTCCTCGAAGGTGCCGTAGTGGCGGGCCAGCAGCTTGGCGTTGGTCTCGCCGACATGTCGGATGCCGAGCGCGAAGATGAAGCGGTTCAGCTCGATCTCGCGGCGCGCGTCAATCGCCGCGAACAGGTTCTTCACCGAGGTCGTGCCCCAGCCTTCCCGGTCTTTCAGCTTCTTCAGCGAGTCCCGGTCGCGCGCCTCGAGCGTGAAGATGTCGGCGGGCGTCTCGACCAGCCGGTCCTCGAAGAAGGCGGCGATCTGCTTCTCGCCCAGCCCCTCGATGTCGAAGGCGTTGCGCGAGACGAAATGGCGCAGCTTCTCCACCGCCTGCGCCGGGCAGACCAGTCCGCCGCCGGTGCAGCGGCGCACCGCGTCCTCCTTGCCGGTGCGCGGGTTGACCTCGCGCACCGCATGGCTGCCGCAGGCCGGGCATGTCTTGGGGAACTC
>JAEYRQ010000115.1 GCA_023435545.1 Pseudomonadota bacterium
CCCCACACATGCACCGCGTCATCGCGGACGGCCGAAGGCCGAGCCGTGATCGGGACGCCCCAACGATCGACGCATCCCGATCCCGGATCGCCGCCGTTGCGGCGTCCGGGATGACGCGGGAGAGCAGAATCGAACCGACCGGCGCCCCCGGCGACAGGGCTTCGGAGTTCCAACATCACGCCTCCACCGCCCGGCCCTTCAGCGCGAACAGGCCGCGCGGGCGCTTCTGGATGAACAGGATGATGAAGACCAGCACCAGGATCTTGCCGAGCACCGCGCCGGCATAGGGCTCGAGGAACTTGTTGATGACGCCGAGCGTCATGGCGCCGACCAGCGTGCCCCAGAGGGTGCCGACCCCGCCGAACACCACGACCATGAAGGAATCGATGATGTAGCCCTGGCCGAGGTTGGGGCTGACATTGTCGATCTGGCTGAGCGCGACGCCGGCGATGCCGGCAATGCCGGAGCCGAGCCCGAAGGTCATCGCATCGACCCAGGGCGTGCGGATGCCCATCGAGCCGGCCATACGGCGGTTCTGGGTGACGGCGCGCATCCGCAGTCCGAAGGAGGTGTATTTCAGCGCGGCCACCAGCATGAGGAAGACCGCGAGCGCGAACAGCACGATCACCAGCCGGTTGTAGGTGATCGCCATGCCGCCGAGTTCGAATGCGCCCGACATCCAGGACGGCGCGCCGACCTGGCGGTTGGTCGGCCCGAACATGGTGCGAACCGCCTGCTGCAGGATCAGCGACAGGCCCCAGGTGGCGAGCAGCGTCTCCAGCGGCCGGCCGTAAAGGAAGCGGATGATGCCGCGCTCGATGGCGATGCCGATCGCACCGGCCACCAGGAAGGCGAGCGGCAGGGCGATGACCACCGAGGCGTCGAACAGGCCCGGCGCATGGGTGCGGATGATCTCCTGCACGACGAAGGTCGTGTAGGCGCCGATCATCACCATCTCGCCATGCGCCATGTTGATGACACCCATGACGCCGAAGGTGATGGCGAGCCCGATCGCGGCGAGCAGCAGCACCGAGCCGAGCGAGATGCCGTACCAGACGTTCTGGGCGGCGTTCCACATCGCCCGGGTCTGCTGCAGGCGGGAGACGGCGGCCTCGGCGGCGGCCCGGACGTCGCCCTCGCTGGACGCCGCGAGCGCCGTCAGCATCGCCAGCGCCTCCTGGTCGCCGCGCGAGGCGACGGTCTCGATCGCGGCGATGCGCTCGGCATCGGGAACGTCGGAGTTGATGAGGATCGCGGCGCGCGCCTGCTGCATGGCGCGCCGGACGCCGGCGTCGGCCTCGTCGGCGATCGAATCGTCGAGCACCTCCAGCATCTCGGCGTCGGGTGTCCGGAACAGGGTACGGGCTGCGGCCAGCCGGACAGACGCATCGGCGCTGTTCAGGGTGAGGCCGGCCATGGCGCCGCGTACGGCACGGCGCAGGCTGTTGTTGACGCGGATCTTGTCGACCGCCGAGCGGCCGGCCGTGCCGGCGTCCTCGCCGGTCAGGGGGTCGGTCAGGACGTAGTCGCTGCCCTCGCGGCGGGCGAAGAACACCGCGCCGTCGGCCTTGCGGACATAGAGGTCGCCGGCTGCGAGCGTCTCGAGGATCGGTGCGACGGCCGGATCGCCGGTCGCACCCAGCGCCAGCACGGCCGCCTCGGTGCCGGCAAATCCTCCGGCTGCGAGGGCATTGACCATGCTCCTCAGGTCGAGGGCCTGGTCCTGGGCCTCCGCCCTGGCCGCGCCGAACATGGCGGCGAGAAGGATCACGGCGAACAAGCGTGCAAGAAACAGGCGCATCGGCGGATCGGCCCGGCGGCAGTGAATGCGATGGGTGAGGCGAGGATTCGCCGCCGGACCGGCAACCGCGCGCTGTCGCACCGTCCGGCGGCGTTCCCCTCTTTTAACCTCCGGCGGTCAGGAGCCCTGGCCGCCGCACTTGCCGGTGACGACGTTGAAGTTTCCGCAGGAGAGCGGCGCACGCCAGTCGGAGATCAGGTCCTTCGAGCCCTCGAGATAGTCCGACCACTCGTCGCCGACGACGAGGCCGGGCGTCTCGTAGACGATCTCGAACTGGCCGTCGTCCTGGATCTCGCCGATCAGCACGGGCTTGGTGATGTGGTGGTTCGGCATCATCGCCGAGTAGCCGCCGGAGAGGTTCGGCACCGAGATGCCGATCATCGCGTCGAAGACCGCATCGGGATCGGTGGTGCCTGCCTTCTCGACTGCCTTCACCCACATGTTGAAGCCGATGTAGTGGGCTTCCATCGGGTCGTTGGTGACACGCTCGGCGTCCTTGATGAACTCCTGCCAGGCGGCGATGAAGTCCTCGTTCTCCGGCGTGTCGACGCTCATGAAGTAGTTCCAGGCGGCGAGATGGCCGACCAGCGGCGCGGTGTCGAGGCCTGCAAGCTCCTCCTCGCCGACCGAGAAGGCGACGACGGGGATATCCTCGGCCTTGATGCCCTGGTTGCCGAGCTCCTTGTAGAACGGCACGTTGGCGTCGCCGTTGATGGTCGAGACCACCGCCGTCTTCTTGCCGGCGGAGCCGAACGACTTGATGTCGGAGACGATCGACTGCCAGTCGGAATGTCCGAACGGCGTGTAGTTGATCATGATGTCCTCTTCGGCGACGCCCTTCGACTTGAGGTACGCCTCGAGGATCCTGTTGGTCGTGCGCGGATAGACGTAGTCGGTGCCGGCGAGCACCCAGCGCTCGACGTCCTCGGTCTCCATCAGGTAGTCGACGGCGGGAATTGCCTGCTGGTTCGGTGCCGCGCCCGTGTAGAAGACGTTCTTGGAGGATTCCTCGCCCTCGTACTGGACGGGGTAGAACAGGATGCCGTTCAGTTCCTCGAAGACGGGCAGCACCGACTTGCGGCTGACCGAGGTCCAGCAGCCGAACACGGCCGCGACCTTGTCCTGGGTGATGAGTTCACGCGCCTTCTCGGCGAACAGCGGCCAGTCGGACGCCGGATCGACGACGACCGCCTCAAGCTGCTTGCCGAGCAGGCCGCCCTTCTTGTTCTGCTCGTCGACTAGCATCAGCATGACGTCCTTGAGCGTCGTCTCGGAGATCGCCATCGTGCCCGAGAGCGAGTGCAGGATGCCGACCTTGATCGTATCCTGCGCCGCGGCAGGCGCCGCCACGGCCGCCAGCGCCAGCCCCGCCGCGCCGACACCCGCCAAGAACCCCTTCCAACGTCTGGTCATTCGACACTCCCCTCATTGATCTGCGGCCGTACGGCCACTTGACCGTCTCCCGCAAGAGCCGGGCCAATCCGCCGAACGGATCACAGGGGAGGAGTTATGCCATTGAAAGGATTTGAACTTCCGGTACAGCAACACCGCCGGCGGCAGTTTGGTGCGCCGCAAAAAGAATCGGCGGCGGACCCGCCTTGTGATCAAATAATAGGCATAGTTGAGTATGGTTCAAAACTAAGCAGCCGCCGCGGATATCGCGGCGGCCGCAGCGTCAGCTCAATGGGAGCCGGCAGTCGTGCCGACGCCGATCTCCGCCAGCGCCTTCTCCTCGGCGGTCATCTTCGCGCGATGCCCCGCACGGTCCGAGGCGAGGAAGGTATAGATCACCGGCAGCACGAACAGAGTGAACAGCGTGCCGATGACGAGGCCGGCAACGATCGGCACCGCGATCGCGAAGCGGCTTGCCGCTCCCGCCCCGCCGGCGAACAGCAGGGGCGACAGTCCTGCCACCATGGCGGCGGTGGTCATCAGGATCGGCCGCAGGCGGAGTTCGGCCGCATGGGCCACCGCCTCGGCGCGGGAGTAGCCATGCTCCTCCTGCTGCTCGCGCGCCACCTCGCAGATCAGGATGCCGTGCTTGGTGATCAGCCCGATCAGCGTCACCAGCCCGATCTGGCTGTAGATGTTCATCGAGGCAAGACCCAGCGACAGCGGGATCAGCGCACCGACGATCGACAGCGGCACCGAGACGAGGATCACGAGCGGATCGCGTAGGCTCTCGTACTGGGCAGCGAGCACCAGGTAGATCACGACGATGGCGAAGACGAACACCAGGTAGAGCGCGCTGCCCTCCTGGACGTATTGCCGCGAGGTGCCGGCGTAGTCGATGGAGAAGCCCTCGGGCAGGCTCCGGGCGGCCTCCTCCTGCAGGAAGGTCAGCGCGTCGCCGGCCGTAAGGCCGATCATCGGGACGCCGTTGAGGGTCGCCGAATTGAGCTGGTTGAAGCGGTTGAGGCTTGCCGGCATCACCTCCTGGCGGATGGTGATCAGGCTCGATAGCGGCACCATCTCGCCACCCGCTGCCTTGACGTAGTAGCTGCCGAGCTGCTCGGGAGTGAGCCGGTCGACGCGCGGCACCTGCGGGATGACCTGATAGGAGCGCCCCCCCAGATTGATCAGGTTGACGTAGTTGCCGCCGGTCATTGCCGCGAAAGTCATGCCGATGTCGCGCATGGTGATGCCGAGCGCACCGGCCTTGTCGCGGTCGATCTCGATCACCGTCTGCGGCGTGTCGAACTTGAGGTCCGAATCGATGAACAGGAACTGGCCGCTCGCTTGCGCCGCCTGAAGGATCTGGTCCGACACCTGGGCAAGCTGCTCGTAGTCGGCCGTCGTCTGCACCACGAAGGAGACCGGGAAGCCGGCGCCGGAGGTCGGCAACGGCGGCGGCGAGAACACCGAGCCCTTTATGCCCGGGATCGCGTCGATGCGACCCTGCACCTCCTGGCTCATCTCCTTGGCGGTGCGCGTGCGCTCCGACCAGGGCACGAAGGTGCCGATGCCGAGCGCCGAGCTGGGCGTACCGTCGAAGCCGGTGATGGTGAAGCCGAGGTCCGTCTCCGGCATCGC
>JAEYRQ010000385.1 GCA_023435545.1 Pseudomonadota bacterium
GCGACCCGGCCGAGCGGGCGCGGGAGCGAGCGCGAGGACACGATTGCGGCCGCCCGCGCCGACCGGGCGGCGTGCGCGGCGGCGGTGGCCAAGGCGACCGCACGCACGAAAGGACTCGAGGCGCCGCACGCCTGCGCAAAGGCTGTCGGCTTCGCCATCGACCTGCCGTTCGCGGAGGGCCTGAAGCGGGAGCACGAGCTGTTCCGGGAGCTGGTGCAGGGAGAACGGTCGAAGGCGCAGCGCCACCTGTTCTTCGCCGAGCGCGAGGCCGCCAAGGTCGCCGACATGCCGAAGGGCACAAAGCCGCGCCCAGTCGCGCGCGCAGCCGTCATCGGCGCCGGCACCATGGGCGGCGGCATCTCGATGTGCTTCGCCAACGCCGGCATCCCGGTGACCATCGTCGACACCACCGACGAGGCGCTGAAGCGCGGACTCGGCACCATCGAGAAGAACTACGGGATCTCGGTGTCGCGCGGCCGGATGAGCGAGGGCGACCTCAAGGCGCGCATGGCGCTGATCACCGGCGCGACCGACATGGGCGCCGTCGCCGAGGCCGACATCGTCATCGAGGCGGTGTTCGAGGAGATGGACGTCAAGCGCGGCATCTTCGGGCGGCTCGACAAGATCGCCAAGCCCTCGGCGGTGCTCGCCACCAACACGTCCTATCTCGACGTCAACGAGATCGCGCGGACCACCAGCCGGCCCGGATCCGTTCTGGGGATGCATTTCTTCAGCCCGGCCAACGTGATGAAGCTGCTCGAGATCGTCCGCGGCGAGGCTACCGAGCCGGAGGTATTGGCAACCGCGATCGACGTCGCCCGCAAGCTGAAGAAGGTGCCGGTCGTCGTCGGTGTCTGCTTCGGCTTCGTCGGCAACCGGATGCTGCGCGCCCGCTCTCTGGAAACCGAGCGGCTGCTGCTGGAAGGCGCGAGCCCGGCCCAGGTCGACAAGGCGCTGACCGATTTCGGCTTTCCGATGGGACCCTTCGCGATGGGCGACCTCGCCGGCCTCGACATCGGCTGGCGCATCCGCAAGGCAATGGGACCGATGGCCGACGGCGGCCGGGCGCCGATCGCGGATGCGCTGTGCGAGATGGGCCGCTTCGGCCAGAAGACCGGGCGTGGCTTCTACATCTACGAGAAGGGCGCGCGCGGCGGCAACCCCGACCCGGAGGTCGCGGCGCTGATCGAGAAAACGGCGGCCGAAATGGGCATCGAGCGGCGCGAGATCAGCGACGAGGAGATCGTCGAGCGGCTGATCTATCCGATGATCAGCGAGGGCGCGAAGATCCTCGACGAGGGTATCGCCCAGCGGCCGGGCGACATCGACATCGTCTGGATCAACGGCTACGGCTTCCCGGTCCGGCTCGGCGGCCCGATGCACTGGGCCGACACCGTCGGCCTTGCCCATATCCGTGACCGGCTGAAGCACTGGGCGCAGTTCAATCCCGCGCTGGAGCCGGCGCCGCTGCTGGAACGCCTCGCCGACAAGGGGCAGGGTTTCGCCTCGCTGGCCATGGGCAAGGCCGCCTGAGGCGGCCACAGCTCCGCTTCGGCTTTGACCGCGAGGTGCCTCCCCTCCCGTTTGCGTCATCCCGGACGGCTGTCAGGCCGATCCGGGATCGGGAGGGCACAACGGCGCCGTCAGTTGCGTCCCGATCCCGGCTCGCGCTCGCGTTGCTCGCTTGGCCGGGATGACGGCCGTGGCGGGCTGGGGTGCAATTCGCAGACGGCTTGCCGGCCTCAGGGCGTGATCGCGACCTTCAGCACCCCGTCGCGCTGGTTGGCGAACAGGTCGTAGGCTTCTTCGATGTCCTCCAGCCGGTAGCGGTGGGTGAGCAGCGGCCGCGTATCGAGCCGGCCGGACGCGATCACCTCCATCAACCGGCGCATGCGCTCCTTGCCTCCTGGACACAGCGTCGTGACGATGGTGTGGTCGCCGAGCCCGGCCAGGAACGGCCCGAGCGGGATCGTCAGGTCGCCCGAATAGACGCCGAGCGACGACAGCGTGCCGCCGGGCCGCAGCACCCTCAGTGCCGCCTCGAACGTCTCCTGCCGGCCGAGCGCCTCAATGGCGACGTCGACGCCGCGCCCGTCGGTCAGCCGCATGATCTCGTCGACGGGATCGGCCCTGGTGAAGTCGACCACGTGATCGGCGCCCATCTTGCGGGCGATCTCCATGCGGCCTGCGACGGCGTCGACCCCGATGATGGTGGTCGCGCCCATCAGCCGGGCCCCCGCCGTGGCGCAAAGGCCGATCGGACCCTGCGCGAACACCGCCACCGTGTCGCCGATCCTAACTCGCCCGCTTTCTGCACCGGAGAAGCCGGTCGACATGATGTCCGGGCACATCAGCACCTGCTCGTCGGTCAGTGCGTCGGGGATCGGGGCGAGGTTGGCCATGGCGTCGGGCACCAGCAGGTACTCGGCCTGCGCTCCGTCGATGGTGTTGCCGAAGCGCCAGCCCCACATCGGCTTGAAACCGTGCTTGGTGCCGGCGCCGTCCTGGGAATGGTAGCCACACAGGCAGGCCGCGCTGTGGCCGCTCGGCGTGATTGCGCCGGCAATGACGCGCTGACCCTCACTGTAGCCGACGACCGCCGAGCCCAGCTTCTCGATCACACCGACCGGCTCGTGACCGATGGTGAGGCCCCTGGCGACCGGATACTCGCCCTTGAGGATGTGGACGTCGGTTCCGCAGATCGTGGTGGTGGTGATGCGGATCAGAGCGTCGAGCGGCCCGACATCGGGGATCGGCTTGTCCTCGACGGCGATCCGGTTGGGCTCGACGAATACCGCCGCTTTCATCTTCGCTGCCATGTCGCGATCCTTGTTCCAGGAGTGGGACTGGGTCCTGCGCCCGAGAGCGCGTCCCGACGGAGGCAACCTACCGGCTCTCCCGTGGCGAGGGTTTGACGGGTCGCAAAGCGGCATCGCTCAGGGGCGGATCCGTGGGGCGCGGATCGAGGGCACGGTCTCAATCGCGCCATCAAATTCAAGCGTTCTCGTTAAGCCGACGTTCCGATTCGCGGTGCGATCGTCTCGGCACGTTCGCAAACCCCGTCCGATGTGGTCGCGGCCGGGCAGGAACGGGGGAACATGAATGGCGCTTCCACAGCGCAAGGCGCAGGCTGCCGTCGTCGCGATGCAGCGGTTCGGGCTCGGACCGCGGCGCGGCATCATCGCGCGCGTGGCCAAGGATCCGCTCGGCGCACTCGTCCAGGAAGTCGAGACAGCGTCGATCGCCCGCATCACCGACAGCAAGCTGCCGGGCTACGGGCGGGCCTGCGACCAGTCGCAGCGCGGCTTCACGAACGCGGAAGCCATCCGGCGGGCAGAAATGGACGCCCGGATCGACAAGCACCGTTCCGTCGACATCGGCTTCGTGGAGCGCCTGGTGCTGTTCTGGAGCAACCACTTCTCGATGTCGGTCAGCAAATCCGGCGCCGTGCGCGGGACGATCGGCCAACTGGAACGGGACGTGATCCGCAAGCACGTGCTCGGCCGCTTCTCCGACATGCTGCTGGGCGTTATGAAGCATCCGGCGATGATCTCGTTTCTGGATAACGAGGATTCCGTCGGTCCCCGCTCGGAATTCGGGGAATCGCGCGGCCGCGGCACCAACGAGAACCTCGCCCGCGAGGTGCTGGAACTGCACACCCTGGGAAGCGGTGGAGGTTACACCGAGGCCGACGTCGCCGCCTTCGCTCTCATCTTGACGGGATGGTCGTTCGTCCGGAACTGGGAAGCCGACAATAACTACTACGGCGGCAATCGGCGCAATCGCGGGCGCTTCATCTTCAGGCCGGCCTGGCATGAGCCGGGTGCGATCAGTTTCATGGGCCGGAGCTATCCGCCGAAGGGGCAGGGCCAAGCGATCAAGGCACTGCGCTGGCTGGCGCTGAATCGCGCCACCGCCGAGCACATCGCCTTCAAGCTGGTTCGGCACTTCATCACCGACGAGCCGACACCCGAGATGGTCGAGCCGCTGAAGAAGCGCTTCCTCGAGACCAAGGGCGATCTGAAGCAGGTGGCCCTGGCGCTGATCCGGCTCCCGGAGGCGTTCTCGGCGCCGATGACCAAGATCCGCACACCCTACGAACTCGGCATTGCGCAGTTCCGCGCCTTGGGCCGGCGCTACGACGACGACACCTACTGGTCGTTTCACGGCCCGCTTTACGCGATGAACCACGTGCCCTGGCAATGCCAGTCGCCGCAAGGCTATTCCGACGACACGCCGAAGTGGCTCGAGCCGGACGGAATGACGCTGCGGGTCGATACCGCGCAGATGATGGGGTGGGTCTACGACGACACTTTCAAGGGCAGTGTCGCCAGGCTCGCTCGCGATCTCTACGACAGCGCGCTCTCCCAGGCGACCTACGAGCGCATCGAGGCCGCCGGCAGCACCAGCGCCGCGCTGACGATCCTGTTCTGCAGCCCCGAGTTCCAGCGGAGGTGACGCGCATGTCGGACGATCGACCTCCCTCTCAGGCCGATATCCGGCTCGCCTGCGCCGCCGCCGAGGGGTGCGCCGAATCGCGCCTGCTGATGACCCGGCGCGCCATGCTCGGCATGAGCTTCGGGCTCTACTCCTGGGCCTTCATGCCCCGCTACGCGGAGGCCGCCACCGAGGCGGCATCCGATCCCCGCCTGCTGGTCGTGGTGCTGCGCGGCGGCATGGACGGCCTGTCCACGGTCGTGCCGGTGGGCGATCGTCATTACGTCTCGATGCGCGGCGATATCGCGATCCCGAAGTCGGCAACGATCAAGCTCGACAGCCTGTTCGGCCTGCATCCGGCACTGAAGAATTTCGGGCGCCTGTACCAGGCGGGCAATGCCTCGGTGGTCCATGCGGCCTGCGTGCCGCTGCGCAACCGCTCGCATTTCGACACCCAGGACAATCTTGAGAACGGACTGCCTGACAGGGCATCCAACACCACCGGCTGGCTGAACCGGATGCTCTCCGCGCTGCCGAAGGGGCGGCCCATTGTCGCCAACGGTGCGATCCAGATCGGCGAGGCGCCGCTGATCCTGCGGGGGCCGGCCCCTGTCCTAGGATGGTCGCCAGCCCCCTACGCCCACCTCAAGGACCCGACGCTGTACATGGTGCGGACACTCTACCGGGAGCGCGACCCCGAACTCCTCGACGTCCTAGACATGGGTATCAAGGCCGACCAGCTTGCGGAGGGGGTGGATCAGGACGACGGCGACATCTCCAGCCTGCGCAAGGCCTTTCGCGGCGCGGCCCGGCTTGTCGCCGCGCCGAAGGGGCCGCGCATCGCGGTGCTGTCGGTCGGCGGGTGGGACACCCACGCCGATCAGGGCGGCGCCACGGGAATCTTCGCCAACGTCCTCGGCGAACTCGACAACGGCATCGCGGACTTCCGCAAGGAGTGCGGCAATGTCTGGGGCCAGACGGTGATGGTGCTCGCCACAGAGTTCGGCCGCACAGTGCGCGTCAATGGCGACCGCGGCACCGACCACGGCGTCGGTACGGTCGCGCTATTGGCCGGCGGCGCTGTCAACGGCAAGCGCGTGCACGGCGACTGGCCGGGCCTTGCCCCGGCCAAGCTGTTCGAGGGCAACGATCTGAGGGCGACGACGGACCTGCGCGCGGTGTTCAAGGGCCTCCTGCAGGATCATATCGGCGTGCCGAGGCGGCTGCTCGACACCGTCATCTTCCCGGAGAGCGCGCGCGTCGCCCCCATGTCCGGCCTGGTGCGGGCGGCCAGGCGCACATCGGAGGGCGACGCTGTGGCGTCGCGGGTGCCGAACCGCGAGGAGACGGCGATCGCCCGCTACCGGCGGGGCGAGTCCACGCGCGCACCCGCCGCGCCCGCCCTCGATCTGTGATCCTCGCCCGGTCGCCGGGCGTGCTGTAAAGCTTTCAGCATGAGCTTTGCACAACTGTTCGCCGAGGCCGAGCCGTTCGTGCGGGAGCACGGCCCCGTCGTGGTCGGGCTCGTGCTGTTCTTCGAGTCCTTCGGCATGCCGCTGCCAGGGGAGTCG
>JAEYRQ010000388.1 GCA_023435545.1 Pseudomonadota bacterium
TCGCCGACAATCTGTCGGTGCAGACCGAACGAACGGACAAGTTCGACCGAATTCGCCAGGGGGACGCCATGAAATCAGACATTGAGATCGCCCGCGCGGCGCGAATGGAGCCGATCGTCGACATCGCCGCGGGTATCGGTATCCCCGGCGCAGCCGTCCTGCAGTACGGACCGTGGAAGGCCAAGATCACGCCTGACTACATCCGGGAACTCGCCGACCGCCCCGATGGCAACCTGATCCTCGTCACCGCGATGACGCCGACGCCGGCAGGCGAAGGCAAGACCACCACGACGGTCGGCCTGGGCGACGGCCTGAACCGGATCGGCAAGAAGGCGATGATCTGCCTGCGTGAACCTTCGCTCGGACCGTGCTTCGGCATGAAGGGCGGCGCGGCGGGCGGCGGCTACGCGCAGGTCGTGCCGATGGAGGACATCAACCTCCACTTCACCGGCGACTTCCATGCGATCACTGCGGCGCACAACCTGCTCTCGGCGATGGTCGACAACCACATTTACTGGGGCAACGAACTTGGCCTCGATGTGCGTCGGATCACCTGGCGGCGCGTGATGGACATGAACGACCGGGCGCTCCGGCAGATCGTCTGCTCGCTCGGCGGCGTCGCCAACGGGTTCCCGCGCGAGGGCGGCTTCGACATCACGGTCGCCTCCGAGGTGATGGCGATCCTGTGCCTGGCAATGGACCTGGAAGATCTCGAGCGCCGCCTCGGCAACATCGTCGTCGGCTACACCCGCGAGCGCAAGGCGGTGACCGCCGCCGACATCGGCGCGGCGGGCGCCATGGCCGTGCTGCTCCGGGACGCGCTGATGCCCAACCTGGTGCAGACGCTGGAGAACAATCCCGCATTCGTCCATGGCGGTCCGTTCGCCAACATCGCACATGGCTGCAACACGGTGCTGGCGACCCGCACGGCGCTGAAGCTCGCCGACTATGTCGTCACCGAGGCCGGCTTCGGGGCCGATCTCGGCGCCGAGAAATTCTTCGACATCAAGTGCCGCAAGGCCGGCCTGAAGCCCGCCGCCGCCGTCATCGTCGCCACCATCCGCGCGCTGAAGATGCACGGCGGCGTCAAGAAGGAAGACCTCGGCAAGGAGAACGTCGAGGCGGTCCGGAAGGGCCTCGCCAATCTCGGCCGGCACGTGCGCAACGTGGGACAATTCGGCGTCCCTGCGGTCGTCGCCGTCAACAACTTCACCTCCGATACGCCGGCCGAGTTCGAAGCGGTGCGCGACTTCTGCGCCGAGCTCGGGGTTGAGGCGATCCGCTGCACCCACTGGGCGGATGGCGGCAAGGGGACAGAGGACCTGGCCAAGAAGGTGGTGGCGCTGGCGGAGTCCGGCCAGTCACAGTTCCGGCCGCTCTACGACGACGACAAGCCGCTGTGGGAGAAGGTCAGGACCATCGCCCGGTCGATCTATGGAGCCGAGGACATCGTCGCCGACACCGCGCTCCGCGACCAGTTCCGCGCCCTCGACGAACAGGGATACGGGCGCTTCCCCGTCTGCATGGCCAAGACCCAGTACTCCTTCTCGACCGATCCCAACCTCAAGGGCGCGCCCAGCGGCCATGTCGTGGGCATAAGGGAGATCAGGTTGTCGGCCGGGGCGGAGTTCGTCGTGGTGATTACCGGCGAGATCATGACCATGCCCGGCCTGCCGCGCGTGCCGGCGGCGAACTCGATAAGGCTCGACGAACAAGGGCAGGTGGTCGGCCTTTTCTGAGACCCTTCGGGGGATCACTGGCCCTCACCGGCCTCCAGGTCGGCGATGAGCTGCTCCATCTCCTGGATCTCGCGCACCTGGGCCTCAATGATGCTGTCGGCGAGTTCGCGCACGCGCGGGTCGGATTTCTCCGCTCGCCGGCTGGTGAGGATCGCGATCGAGTGGTGCGGGATCATCGCCTTCATGTAGGCAACGTCGCCGACCGTGTCATGGCTGCGCACCAGATACAGCGCCGCCGCGAACACGACGGCGCTCAGCGCGAAGATGGCCAGATTGGCCCGGCGGGACTCGTACATCTTCAGCATGAACGACAGCATGATCACCGCCATCGCCGCCCCCATGATGACTGCCATCCAGGTGCGCGTCTGGCTGTACCAGACGTGGTCGGCCGCGTAGGTGTTCAGGTACATCAGGCCGTACATCACCAGCGTGCCGGTGACGATCATCGCCGCGAAACGGGCGTAGCTCATGGCAATTCTCCGCGATCATACGACCGATCAGAGAAACGCCCCGCTGTCGCGTTGGTTCAGGCTCCGGGTGGTGTCCGGCGCTATCCCCGCCTAATCCGTGACGAAGGAATCGACCAGTTGCGACCAGCGCTCGCAGGCCTGGGCGCGCCCGAAGTCGCGCTCGGCGAGCGCGGTCATGCGCTGGGTCGCAGTCTCGTCGGCAGCAAAGCGGTCACGGGCGGCACGGATGGCCGCGGCGATGGCGGCGGCGTCGCCGGTGACCGCTAGGCCGGCATCGGTGTCCTCCAGATAGCGCGCGAGCGCGCTCTCCGGCTCGACGACTGCAAGCACCGGCAGACCGGCCGCCAGATATGTCATGAGCTTGCTGGGATAGGAGACGCGGTACATGCCCGGCACCAGCGAAATGATGCCGAGGTCGGCGGTGCGGATGCGGCGGAAGGCTTCGTCGGACGGCACCCAGTCGGTGAAGGTCACGTTGGCGAGGCCGAGCGCAGCCGCCTGCTTGCGCAATCCTGCGGCGGCGACGCCGGAGCCGATGAACTCCAGCGTTATGCCCTCCTCAGCCGGTATGAGCGCCATTGCCTCGACCAGCGTATCGAGGGCCTGGAAGCGTCCGAGATTGCCGGAGAACACCATCCTGAAGCCATCCTGTCCGGCCTGTCGGGGTGGTGGCGGGGCGGCGGGCTCCAATTCCGACTGGACGAAGTTATTCAGGACGTGGAAGGCGACTGCGCCGTTGCCGCCGCGATCGGCGATCGTCTGCATCATGTCGTCGGAGAGCACGACGACGGCCGAAGACAGCCGGCAGGTCAGCGAGTCCACCGAGGCCAGGAGGCGCAGGAAGGCCCGCCGCACCGCGCCCGGCGCGCGCTGGGCGGAGACGGACAGGACCTCCGGATAGACATCCTGGACGTGATAGAGGAAGCGCGCACCTGCCGCCTTGGCAGCGATGTAGCCGGTCAGTCCGTTGACGACCGGCGGCAGCGTGTTCGTCCAGACAAGGTTGAAGCGATGGCGGGCCGCGTAGGACAGCCACGACAGCATGAACACGCCTGCGTTGATGTAGCGGGCCGGCCCGCCGCGCCGCTCGCGCAGGAGCGGAGCGCGGATGATGCGCACTCCGCCCTTGAATTCGCGTTTCGGCAGGATCGGAGTCGTGCGGCCATGGTAGGACGGCTGGGCCGTGTACACATAGACGCGGTGGCCGCGGGCGGCGAGGTGTTCGGCAAGGGTGCGCAACATCGAGCCGAGCGGCGTCGTGTCCGGCCAGTAGTGCCGATACACGATCAGGATCTTCATCGGCTGCCCCCCACCCCGGTCAAGTCAGCCGGCCG
>JAEYRQ010000401.1 GCA_023435545.1 Pseudomonadota bacterium
AGTGAGAACTGGCCGCTGGTCAGGCCGACGGGCCTCCGCGCCTCGTCGAACAGCCGCGCGAGCGCCCGGGCCGCCCGCTGCGCATGCAGACACAGACAGGCGTCGCGCACGTGCGGGGTCGTTGCAAAGGAAAGGCCGGACATCACGTTCACGCCACAATTATGTTGATATCAACGTAAAAATCAAGTTGCCTGAATGCAACCAGCCGCGGCGGCATGCCGCAGCCGGAACCGGGAAGGAAAGCGCCCCGTGACGATGAGACTTCACTACGCCGAGACGATGAATCCCCGGAAGGTCTGCGCGCTCGCGCGTCACCTGGGGAGCCCCGTCGAGTTCGTCCGGGTCGATCTGGGCAAGGGCGAGCACCGCACGCCGGAGTTCCTGGCCCTAAACCCGAACGGCAAGGTGCCGGTGCTCGAAACCGATGCCGGATCGATCTGGGAATCCAACGCCATCATGTGCCAGCTGGCGCTGGCCGCGGGCTCAAGCATGTGGCCGGCGGACGGCAGCCGTCAGGTCGAGGTGATCCGCTGGCTCACCTGGAGCGCAGACCACTTCAACCGCCATGCCGGGTCGCTCTATTTCGAGAACCTGATCCGCGCGCATTTCGGCATCGGCGAGCCAGATCCGGCTGCGGTCGTGGAGGCGCAGGGCTACATCCGCCGGTTCGGCGCCGTCCTCGACGATCATCTTGATGACCGCGACTGGCTCGTCGGCGATGATGTGACCATCGCGGACTTCGCGGTCGCCGTCGCGCTGCCCTACGCCCGCGAAGCACATATCCCCGTCGACGGCTTCGCCAATGTCATGCGCTGGCACGACCGTCTGAACGAATTCCCCGCCTGGCGCGAGCCCTTCCCGGCCTTGGCCGAGGCGGCCTGAACCAGCGTCCAACGAGACGGCAAGAGGAGGACATCATGTCCACGGTACAGAAGATCCGCGCCACGCCCACCGACGAAATCCGGGCCCTGGTGGCCGAGTATTTCGAAGCGATCAAGTCCAAGGACGTTTCGCGCATCACGGCGTTCTACGCGCCCGATATCCGCGCCTTCGACGCGATCCTCGCGCTGCAGTTTCAGGGGCGCGACGCCTATGCGGAACACTGGAAAGCCTGCATGGAGTATTGTGCCCACATGACCGAGTTCGTCTTCGAGATGCACGATGCCGAGATATGCGCCGGCGACGATGTCGCCTTCGTCTCCAGCATCAACCGCTGCGGCGGCATCGACGAGAAGGGCAACGAGCAGGTCGGCTACACGCGCGGCACCATCGGGCTGGAGCGCCGCGATGGCCGCTGGATGATCGTGCACGAGCACTACTCGGCGCCGTTCGATCCCGAGACCAACAAGGCGCTGTTCGACCTGAAACCCTGAAGGTTCGCCCGTGCCGCCCGCCCGTCCAGGCGGACGTGCCGGGGCGCCTCACGAAAAAGGACCAGTCACATGCAACATCCCGTCGTCAGCCGCGACGAATGGCTCGTCGCGCGCAAGGCCCATCTGAAGAACGAGAAAGCGCTGACGCGCATGCGCGATCTCGTCGCCACCGAACGGCGCCAGCTTCCCTGGGTGAAGGTCGACAAGGACTATGTCTTCGACGCCCCCGAGGGCAAAGTGAGGCTCGCCGACCTGTTCGGCGGCAACAGCCAGCTCGTCATCCATCACTTCATGTTCGGCCCCGACTGGGAGGCCGGTTGCCCGAGCTGTTCGCTGGAGGCCGACCACGCCGAAGGTGCGATCGTTCATCTTCAGAACCACGACGTCAGCTATGTCCGGGTCTCGCGCGCGCCGATCGAGAAGATCGAGGCCTACCGCAAGCGGATGGGCTGGTCCGCTCGCTGGGTGTCCTCGTACGGCAGCGATTTCAACTTCGACTACGGGGTGTCGTTCGCCCAGGCGGACCTCGACGCCGGCCGGCTAGGATACAATTATGAGGTCATTGAAGACCCGAAGTACCACTTCGACGAGCTTCCGGGCCTGAGCGTGTTCTATCGGGACGAGGACGGGGCGGTCTATCACACCTACTCGTCCTACGCCCGCGGCAATGAGGAGGTGATCGGCGCCTTCATCTATCTCGACATAACGCCGAAGGGCCGCAACGAGACCGAGATCATGGACTGGGTGCGCCGCCACGACGAGTACGAGACGAAGCCCGCCGCAGGCTGCTGCCATGCTGCGTAATGCGGATGTGCGCGGGCCTGACGGCGACGTGGGGGAGGTCCGCGGCGTGATCGAGGCCTGGGCCGCTGCCCTGCGCGCGAAGGACGCTACCGGCGTCATGGCGACCCAGACGACGGACATCGCCCTGTTCACGCTGGCTCCGCCGCTGGTCACGCCGCCCGAGGGAGAGAGCGGGCTTCAGGCCTGGTTCGATACATGGGACGGGCCGCTGGAGGTCGAGTTCCGCGACCTAGACGTCGTGGCCGGCCCCGACGTCGCCTACGGGCATTGCCTGATGATGCTCGGCGGAACGCTGAAGGACGGCGGTCCCAGCCGCATCTGGCTGCGACTGACAATCGGTCTGCGCAAGGCGCGCGGCCGCTGGTCAATCTGCCACACGCACGAATCCGTGCCTTTCTACATGGACGGCAGCTACCGCGCCGCCGTCGACCTTGCGCCCTAAGACCGGCACCCCTGTTTGAACAAGGAGATCAATGATGGATACGGCCATGAAGGACACCGCCCCCGCGCCGCAGCCGGCCGTGCTCGGCGGCGTGACGCCCTATCTCCAGGTCGACGGCGCCATCAAGGCGGCCGAGTTCTATGCGAAGGCCTTCGGGGCCGAGGAAGTCGGCCGCCATCCGCCCGACGACACCGGGCGGACGATGCACATCCACCTCTACATCAACGGCGGATCGCTGATGATGAGCGACGCCTTCCCCGAACACGGCTTCCCGCACAAGGATGCGCAGGGCTACACGCTGCTGCTCTATGTGGACGACGTCGATGCCTGGTGGAAGCGCGCCGTCGACACCGGCCGCATGGAAATCGTCATGCCACTCCAGAAGCAGTTCTGGGGTGATCGCTACGGCCAGCTCCGCGATCCCTTCGGCGTGCTCTGGGGCCTGGGCGCGCCCGGCGACTGATCCACTCCGGTACCGAACCTCCCGGCACGCCCGGGCAAGACGCCACGAGAAAGGACAGAATAGAACAATGCAGATGCCCGAACCCACCGACGATCACCGCTGGCTGCACAGGCTCGTCGGCGACTGGACCGTGACTTCGGACATGATGCCCGAGGGAGATCACGAGTGGACGGAGCACGTCCGCTCGCTGGGCGACCTCTGGATCATGGCCGAGGGCAGCGGCGAGATGCCGGGTGGCGGGAAGGCCACGACGGTGATGACGCTCGGCTACGACCTGCGGCGGGCCTGCTTCGTCGGCAGCTGGGTCGGCACGATGATGACCCATATGTGGGTCTACGAGGGCCAGCTCGATGAAGCTCGCAACGAGCTGACGCTGAACTGCGAGGGCGAGGACTTCGAGGCGCCCGGCCGGATGGCCCGCTACCAGGACGTCATCACCTTCAAGGGCGACGACCACCGTCTGCTCACTGCCCGCATGCAGGCTGCCGACGGCACCTGGAAGCAGATCATGCAGGCCGAGTACCGCCGCCGCGCCTGAGCGGCGCGGCAACCAAGAATGCGTAAAGGATTGTCGGAATGAAGCTTTCCGTACCGAGCCTCGTCCCCTGCCTCTGGTTCGACACCGAGGGAGAGGAGGCAGCGCGGTTCTATGTCTCCGTGTTTCCCGCTTCGAAGCTCGGCCGCATCGGCCGCTACGTCGAGGAGGGCAGCGACGTGCACGGCAAGTCGGCCGGGTCCGTCGTCACCGTCGAGTTCGAGCTTGCCGGCCAACGGTTCCTCGCCCTCAATGGCGGGCCGCAATACAAGTTCGACGAGGCGGTCTCCTTCCAGATCCACTGCGATACGCAGGAAGAAATCGACCACTACTGGGAGAAGCTGACCGAGGGCGGCAAGGAGGTCGCCTGCGGCTGGCTGAAGGACCGGTTCGGGCTGTCATGGCAGGTCGTGCCGAAGGTTCTGCCGGAGATGCTGCTCGACCCCGACAAGGCGAAGGTTGGCCGCGTCTTCGACGCCTTCATGAAGATGACGAAATACGACATCGCCGAACTGGAACGGGCCTATGCGGGCTGAACGGGGAAGGGAACGCAACCAATGAAGAGGGTCCTCCTCTCGGTCCTCCTGGTGGTGGTCGTGGCGGTCTGCGGCATTCTGGTCTATGCCGCGACGCTGCCCGACAGCTTCCGCGTCACCCGCTCCGCAACCATCGACGCACCGCCGGAGGCGGTCTATCCGCTGATCGCGGATTTCCGCAACTGGACGCGCTGGTCTCCCTGGGAACATCGCGACCCGCAGCTCGAGCGGACCTATTCCGGTGCGCCGAGCGGCAAGGGGGCGGTCTACCAGTGGGTCGGCAACAGCGATGTCGGTGAAGGCCGCATGGAGATCACCGAGACCTCCGAACCCTCGAATGTCCGGCTGTCGCTGCAGTTCGTGCGTCCCTTCGAAGCGCAGAATGAGGTCGAGTTCGGCCTCGCGCCCGAAGGCGACGCGACGCGGGTCACCTGGTCGATGGACGGCAAGACCTCATACCTCGCCAAGGTCATCCATGTCTTCGTCGATATGGACGCTATGGTCGGCGGCGATTTCGAGAGCGGCCTCGCCGCCATGAAGGAGGCGGCCCGGCAGTAGGCGGGACGGTAGGCGTATCGGTTATCGCCTCTCGGCCAGCATCTCGCCGATCCGCCGCACCGTGTTGAAATTGCGCGCAGTGCCGATGCCGGCGCGCTTGGGCGTAACGGCACTTGCGAGCCGTGAGGTGCCGATGCCGTGCGGAAACCACATCCACAGGTCGCGGCCGACCGCCGCGATCCTTTCCTCGCCTGCGAGGTACGGATCGAGCGCCGCGACGACCTCGTCGGCGACCGGCTCCCGCCCGACCCGGACAGCCACATGTGCCGGATCTGTCCGGGCTTCAGCCCCGAACGGATTGGCCGCGATCAGCGCCGGCCACTCGTCCGCGCGCCGCAGGATGATGTCGACATGCCGGCCGAAATCCCGCGCGAATGTGCGCTCGAGCACCTGTTCGATCTCGCCGATCGGTGCAGTGTCGGTCTCGAAGATCAGGTTGCCGGTCGCGACCACCGTGCGCGGGTCCCCGAGCCCCAGTGACGCCGCCATCTCGCGCAGGTCCGCCATCTTCAGCCGCTCGCCGCCGCCGATCACCACCGAGTAGAGCAGGGCGACATAGGTGGTCATCTGGGTAGGTGCTTCTGCCCTGGCGCCTCGGTCAGATGCAACGCCCGCCGTCGACTTCGAGCGCCACTCCTGTGATAAACTCGGCTTCGTCGGAGGCGAGCCATAGCGCGGCGTTGGCGATGTCCAGCGGGGTCGATAGCCGGCCGAGCGGCACGGTGGAAATGAACTGCGCGCGCTTCTCCGGCGTGTCCTCGCCCATGAACAGGTGCAGCATCCCGGTCTCGCCGGCGACCGGGCACAGGCAGTTGACGCGGATCTTCTTCGGCGCGAGCTCGATCGCCATAGACTTGGTGGCGTTGATCACCCAGCCCTTGGTGGCGTTGTACCAGACGAGTCCGGGGCGCGGGCGGATGCCGGCGGTTGAGGCGGTGTTGATGATGACCCCGCCGCGCTCCTCCATCATCGGCACGGCGCGGATGCAGGCGAGGTAGATCGCCTTGGTGTTGACCGCCAGCACCCTGTCGAACGTTGCCTCGTCCACCTCACCCATCGGCATGTTCTTGTGCGAGGCGCCGGCATTGTTGACCAGGATGTCGAGCGGCCCGTACTGAGCGGCGGCCTTCAGCATCGCGTCGACCTCGAGTGGATCGGTGACGTCGACCTCCACGGCGACGGCATTATTTCCGATGTCGTCGGCCACCCGCTCGGCGCCCTCTCCATTCATGTCCGCCACGACGACGCAGCATCCTTCCTCGGCGAACCGCCTCGCCATCCCCTCGCCGAATCCCGACGCCGCGCCGGTGATCACCGCCACCTTGCCGTCCAGCCGTCCCGCCATGCTTTTCGTCTCCCCGCCCTGTGGCCGCAATCGTGCCGCTCGTCCTCCAGCACTTAGCGGCTTCGGCGGAAGGATGAAAGCGGGGCGGCCGCCGCCACGCGGGATTGGATTCGCGAACCCGGGTCGCCGCTAGGTGACAAACGGCCCGGTGCAAATTCATTCAATCGATTGACTTAGTCGACCGACCGAAATAGCTTGGGTTATCGGAAGGAGACGCCGGTGACCGAGGCATCTGGAGATCGAACACGCCGAAAGCCCGTACCTCGCCGCCGTCGCGCGGTCGGCGCCGAGAAGGGCGGTCGTGCCGCCGAGGCGACCCGCGCGCGTCTGATCGATGCCGCGCTCGACGCCTTCGGCCGTTATGGCTTCGACGGGGCCTCCACGCGCGAGATCGCGCACATCGCCGGCACCAATCTTGCCGCGATTCCCTACCATTTCGGCGGCAAGGAGGGTCTGCATGTCGCCGTCGCCCGGCACATCGCCGAAGAGGTGAAGGGTAGGCTCGGCGATGTCGTCGACCAGGCCGACGCAGCGCTGGAGCAGGGCGCGATCGACCGTGCCCGGGCCCGCGTCATGCTGCACGCGCTGCTCGACAACGGCGCGGCCATGATCCTCGGCCACCCCGAGGCCGCCCGCTGGGCGCCGTTCATCATGCGCGAGCAGATGCAACCATCACCCGCCTTCGATGCGCTCTATGACGGCTTCATGGGCCGCGCCCACGTCGTGGCGGCGCGCCTGTTCGCGCTCGCCCCGAGGCGGCGGGGCGCGGCG
>JAEYRQ010000410.1 GCA_023435545.1 Pseudomonadota bacterium
AGCGTATCCTGGGCGGCCCGCTGGCGACGCCTGACGGCGCGGCCGAACCCCACGAGCGGCAACACGATCACCGGGATCGCCAGCAGCACCAGCGCCGACAGGCGTGGGCTGGTGATCACCATCAGGCCGGCCGCCCCGATACCAAGCACCAGATTGCGCAGCGCGATCGAAACGCTGGAGCCGACGGTCGCCTTGATCTGGGTCGTATCGGCGGTGAGGCGCGAGACGAGTTCGCCGCTGCGGGCGCGGTCGAAGAAGTCGGCGCCGAGGCCGATCACCCGGTCGAACACCGCCGAGCGGACATCCGCGACCACTCTCTCACCCAGCCAGGTGACGAGGTAGTAGCGCGCCGCGCTGGCAGCGGCGAGCAGGAGGGCGATTACCACCAGCATCGCGAAATACTGGTTGACCATCATCGTGGAGTCGGTGGTGATCCCGTAGTCGCTCATCCGGCGCACGGCCTGCGGGACGGCCAGCGGCGCGCCGGCGGCCGTGACCAGGGCGACCAGGGCCAGCAGCACCGTACCGCGATAGCGGGCGACGAAGGGAAAGAGCATCCGCAGCGGAGCAAGCGACTGGCGCCGCCGCGGCGCCGGCGCGGCGTCGTCCGGGGACCTTGGAGGCTCGTCACCACGCATCGGGATCTCTGGCTCTTATGGATACGTGCGCGGAAGATGCCCCAGCGGACCGAAGCGAACAACCCGCGGCGTGCGCGCGCTTGAGTCGCACGGCGATCCGCGATATAGGCGGGGCGAGTTCACCGTCATCGACATGACGATACGCGGCGCCACAGCGCGCGCCGGCACGAGAGGTTTCGAGCCATGAAGAAGGGCATCCATCCCGACTATCACCTCATCAAGGTGGTGATGACCGACGGCACCGAGTACCAGACCCGCTCGACCTATGGCGAGGAGGGCACGGTGCTCAACCTGGACATCGACCCGACGACGCACCCGGCCTGGACCGGCGGCAGCCAGCACCTGGTCGATCGTGGCGGGCGCGTCAGCCGCTTCAAGAAGAAGTTCGAAGGCTTCATCTGAGGCCAGCCGCTTTCGGCCTCCGGGGGCTGCGAGGCATGTGAAAAGCTCCCGGCCGACGGCCGGGAGCTTTCTTGCGTTGTGCGGCATCGAAATCGGGAGAGGCCGCCGGAGCGGCCCAGCCGCTCAGCTCTCCATCGAGCCGAAGGCCGAGCGCAGGCGGTCGATCTGGTTGAGCGCGGGGCTGCTGTCGCCAGCCTCGCCGCGGAGACGGCCCTGCAGTTGCCTGTCCAGATGGCGCACGCGGGCCTGCAGGCGCAGGCTGCGCTCCAGCAGCAGCTTCAGCCCCTCCGGCAACTCGTCGAAGCCGGAGGCGCGCTCGTGATCCTCGGCATGGTCGAGGCGGACCTTGTTCTTCTCCTCGGCCGCCTGCTCGAAGGTGAGCTCGCCCTCGTTCACCGCGCGCTGCAGCAGCAGCCACGAGGCCATCTGCATCAGCCGGGTGGTGAGCTTCATGCTCTCGGTGGCGTAAGCGAGGCCGCCGACACGGCTCAGCGCGCGCGATTCCGCGCGCCCCGGCCCGTCGAGGTAGTCGGCCGTCTCCTCGAGCAGCCCCATTCCTTCCCGGAACAGTCCGAGGAAGTTCTGCGAGGTCGCCATGCGTTCGGCGAAGGAAACGGGGCCGCCCGGCTGCGTGCCAGTGGTCGCCACATTCGAATGGTCTTCGGTCATGCCTGTCCCTGTCGTTCCGTTCGGGGCCGCCGCTCGTATCGGTATGGATCGATCCATGCCGTGCCGAGACAGTGCCGCCCGGTGCGGGTCAGACCTTGCATGGGCGGTGCCAACGCAACACGCTCCGCACGGCCGCCAACCGAGGGGCGGCATTCTGACGTCTGGGAGGACGGGGAGCAACGCCGAAAAAGAAAAGAGCCGCCTCGGGGCGGCTCAGTTGGTTAACAGGGAGGCGTCAAACAGAGTGGACAGGAGCCACTCGAAATCCAGAAGACTGGATAACACGACGTTTACCGTGAAAAGCCTAATGAATGGTTAATGATTGCCGTACCGTAGGATTCACGGCCGGGAAAACAGGCTCTCCGCTGCCGAGCGGGTCGAATCCTTCGCGGAAATCTCGACTTCGATCCGGGCGATCTCCGCCTTCAGCAATTCTATGCGCTCGCGCAACTCGTCGATCGACAGTGTCGACAGGTCGCACCCGACCTCGTGCGTCACCGGCCGCTTCGGGCGCAGCTCCTCCTCGAACATGGCGCGTCTCCCTTCGCGTGTGCGTCCTGGCAGAGTCTAGTCCCGCCCGGCGGGCGTTGTCACGACGCGGACCTGCGGCTATGTCCCCGTCAGCAAGGAGGCCGCAATGACCGGAACGCCCGACACCATGACCGCCATCGAGATTTCCGCGCCGGGCGGCCCGGAGGCGCTGGTGCCGGCCTCGCGTCCGGTTCCGCGCCCGAGCGCCGGCGAGATTCTGGTGCGCGTGGCAGCCGCCGGCGTCAACCGCCCGGACGTGCTGCAG
>JAEYRQ010000479.1 GCA_023435545.1 Pseudomonadota bacterium
GATGTCGGTCGATTCGATCCGGCGATGGTCTCCCCGGGACGGATCGCCGATCTGCGCGCCGCCTGGGGCGTTCCGCCGGGACGCCGCGTCGTGCTGCTGCCGGCGCGGCTCACCGGCTGGAAGGGGCAGGAGGTGTTGATAGACGCCGCGGCGATCCTGGCAAGCCGCGGCCTGGACGATGTCGACTATGTCTTGGCAGGCGACGCCCAGGGCCGCGCCGACTACGTCGCAGCCCTCGAGGCGCGGATCGCCTCACGCGGGCTCGCCGGCAGGGTGCGGATCGTCGGCCATTGCGCCGACATGCCCGCCGCCAACCTCGCCGCCGATGTCGTGGCCGTGCCCTCCACCGAGCCCGAGGCCTTCGGGCGCACGGCGGTCGAAGCGCAGGCGGCAGGCCGGCCGGTGGTGGTCAGCGACATTGGCGCGACCCCGGAGACGGTACTTGCGCCGCCGGAGTGTGCGCCCGAATCGCGCACCGGCTGGCGTATCCCGCCCGGCGATGCGGCGGCACTGGCCGATACCCTCGCCGAGGCGCTGTCGCTTGCGCCGCACGAGCGCGATGCGCTCGGTGCGCGGGCCCGGGATCGCGCCCGCGCCTTCGGTCTCGAGGCGATGACTGATCATACGCTGGCGATTTATGCGCGGCTCTTGCGGCGCGAGAACGCCGATGGATGACTTGTTCGGCAGCGCAAGATTGACTTGCCGCTGCTTCTTCCCGATCCTATAAGCGCGACACTTCGCAGGGCCCGCCCCGGCGGAGGCGGCTGTGCTATGAGGCAGCAGCGCCGGAGACCGGGCCGTTTAAAGGGAGACTGAGCGATCGCACGCCGTCCAATGAAGCCGCAGCAGGTCCAGAAAGACGGACCGCGCGTCAATCGGGAGATCGATTCCCCCCAGGTCCAGCTCATCTTGGATTCCGGCGACAACAAGGGTGTCGTCAGCATCGACGAGGCAATCGGCCTTGCTGAGGCCGCCGGGCTCGACCTCGTGGAGATTGCGCCGAACTCCAGCCCGCCCGTCGTGAAGATCCTGGACTTCGGCAAGTACAAATATCAGGCGCAGAAAAAGGCCGCCGAGGCCCGCAAGAAGCAGAAGACCATCGAGATCAAGGAGATCAAGATGCGTCCGAACATCGACACGCACGATTACGACGTGAAGATGCGGGCGATCCGGCGCTTCTTCGAGGAAGGTGACAAGGTCAAGGTCACCCTGCGCTTCCGCGGCCGCGAGATGGCGCATCAGGATCTCGGCATGAAGCTGCTCGACCGCGTCAAGGGCGAACTCGACGAGATCGCCAAGGTCGAGGCCGAGCCGAAGCTCGAAGGCCGCCAGATGATCATGGTGCTGGCGCCGCGGTAGTTCGCCGCGCGCCTGCGTCCCCAATTCCGCCGCACTTCGCCGGCTCGGTCCCGGGCATGATCAGCGAGAACACGACCGCGTCCGCCTCGGGCACATGGCTGCAGGACGTCCAGCGTCGGCGCAAGTGGGTGCTGCGCGGGATGGGCGGTGCGGCGATGCTCGGGTTCCTGATGGCGGACTCGCTGTGGCGGCCCGGCCGTTTCACCCATGAGGCGATCGAGTATGTCGGCGTCGGGCTGCTGCTCGTCTGCGTGCTCGGCCGTGCCTGGTGCACGCTCTATATCGGCGGCCGCAAGAAGGCGGAACTCGTTCAGGACGGGCCGTACTCGGTCTCGCGCAATCCGCTCTATGTCTTCTCGATCGTCGGCGCGGCCGGCGTCGGTGCGGCGGCGGGCAGCGTCGTCACCACGATCCTGCTGGCGGTGGCCTGCTACGCCGTGTTCGCCAGCGTCGTCGGGCGGGAGGAGCGGTTTCTCGCCGAAAGGTTCGGCCGGTCCTACGCCGAGTATTGCGCTCGCGTGCCGCGCTTCTGGCCGCGCCTGTCGGTCTGGAGAGACGTCCCGACCGTGGAGGCCAGCCCGCGCCTGGTGCTCGCCTCCGTCCGCGATGGCGCGCTGTTCTTCCTGGCGATCCCGATCGTCGAATCGATCGAACACCTGCATACGGCTGGGATCCTGCCGGTCTACCTGCTGCTGCCCTGAACATATGCCTCGAGTGTCTCCGGTGCGACTCACTCCTCCGGCGGCGAGGGGCGGGTGAAGATGAAAAGCGCCACCAGCCCCATCACACCGGCTTGAATCAGCAGGATGTCGGCCGGCGCGCCGAAGGCGGCCGCCACCGCGACCGCCCCCAGCATCCCCAACCCGGCGAGCAGCTTGCCGGTCCGTGAGATCGCGCGGTGCTCGTTCCATTGGCGGATCGGCGGGCCGAAGCGCGGATGGTTGACCAGCCAGTCGTGCCAGCGCTGCGAGCCGCGCGCGAAGCACCAGGCGGCGAGCAGCAGGAACGGCGTCGTCGGCCCCAGCGGCAGCACGCCCCCGGCGCGCGCCATGCCGAGGGCGGCGCCGCCGGCGATCCGCCAGAGGAGGCGCCGCGATCCGTCGATCGCCGTTCCGATCCTGTCGAGCACGCGTGTCTGGTCCGCTACCGTGGTTATCCCATCCTACCCGATATAGCGTGGACGCCCGCGCGACCCATGCGCGCGTCCGCCCATCCGCGTCCGCCCATCCGCGTCCGCATTGCGTTCGCCGCCGTGCGGGGCTATAACCCCGCCGTCGAGAGGATCGCCCGGCGAAATGGGCATGCCGTGGCGGTCCGAGATGCTCATTCGGACAGGTCGAATCGGGCGAGACGCTTTGGAAGGCGTCGCGGCCGCTATTCGCGTCCCAGACTAAGGAGACGAGCGAAATGCCCAAGATGAAGACCAAGAGCGGCGCCAAGAAGCGATTCAAGGTGACCGGGACGGGCAAGATCAAGGTCGCCCAGGCCGGCAAGCGCCACGGCATGATCAAGCGCACCACCAAGTTCGTGCGCAACGCCCGCGGCACCATGGTGCTGGACGAGTCGGATGCCGGCATCGTGCGCCAGTACATGCCGTATCATCGCAAGAAGCGCCGCAAGGCGGCTTCCACACCTTCCACGACGGACTGACGGAGGCCCCCAATGGCACGTGTAAAGCGGGGCGTGACCGCTCACGCCCGTCACCGCAAGGTCATCAAGAAGGCGAAGGGCTATTACGGCCGTCGCAAGAACACCATCCGCGTCGCCAAGCAGGCGGTCGACAAGGCGGGCGAATACGCCTACCGCGACCGCAAGGTGAAGAAGCGCACCTTCCGGGCGCTCTGGATCCAGCGGATCAACGCGGCGGCGCGCGAGAACGGCCTCACCTACGGACGATTTATCGACGGCCTCGGAAAGGCCGGGGTCGAGGTCGACCGCAAGGTGCTCGCCGATATCGCCGTGCGCGAACCGGCGGCCTTCAAGGCGCTCGTCGATCAGGCGCGCGCCGCGCTCGCCTGAGC
>JAEYRQ010000501.1 GCA_023435545.1 Pseudomonadota bacterium
CGCCGATGTCGTTCTCCAGCGCGCAGTCGCTGGCGTTTCCTCCGCCGGGCCTGTCGCTGCGCTGGTACGAGAACCTGCTCGCCAACCCGATCTGGATCGATGCGGCGAAGAACTCCCTGCTGCTCGCCACGCTCTCCAGCACCGCGGCGCTGACCTGCGGCACGCTCGCCTCCTATGTGCTGGTGCGCGGCAACTTCCTCGGGCGCAGGGCGGTCGAGGCGAACTTCGTGGCGCCGATGATCGTGCCCTCGATCGTCACCGCGGTGGCGCTCTACATCCTCTTCGCCCGCGTCGGCCTGCTCGGCACCTTCTTCGGGCTGGTGCTCGGCCACACGATCCTGGCGGTGCCCTTCGTGGTGCTGATCATGCAGGCGGCGATCCGCGACTTCGACCTGCGCATCGAGCAGGTGGCGGCGACGCTTGGCGCCTCGCAGTGGCAGATCCTGACCCGCGTCGTGCTTCCCAATCTTACGCCGAGCGCAGCCGCCGCCTGGATATTCACCTTCGTCCTGAGCTTCGACGAGGTGGTCGTGACGCTTTTCGTCTCCGGCACGCATGTCACCATCCCGAAGCGGATGTTCAGCGAACTGATGATTCAGGTGAATCCGACGATTACCGCGGTCGCCACCCTGCTGATCGGGTTCAACCTGCTGGCACTGGGGCTCCTGCTGCTGGTGTCGCGGCGGCGCCGGCTGTTGGGGTCGGCCATCGGATGACCGCGATCGGAGATACGCTCGCGGAGTGGGAGTTCACCGTCGAGGCAGGCAAAGTGCGGGAGTTCGCCCGGGCGGTACACGACCAGCACGTACAGGCCTCCGACATAGCCCCGCCGACCTTTCCCGTTGTCGCCTCCGCCGATTTCGTCGAACGGCTGGTCACGGGTATCCTGCAGCTCGATCGCTCGCGCACCGTTCACGGCGAGCAACGATACAGCTACGCGCGGCCCATTCGTGCCGGAGACAGGCTGAAATGCACGGCGCGTCTGACCGCCGACGAGACCAAGTTCGGCAGGCGCGGCGGCGCGATGCGGATCGTGACCACCGAGGTGGAATTCACCTGCGCCAGGACTGGCGAATTGGTCTGCCGTGAAGTCATGACCTCGATAGAGAAGGCCACCGGGTCGCCATGACCACGCCGCTCCCGCATCCGGTCACATATGGCCCGATCACCCGCACCGATCTGGTCCGCTACGCGGGTGCGTCGGGTGACTTCAACCCGCTCCACCACGACCCTGATTTCGCGGCGGAGGCCGGTCTGCCTGATGTCATGGCGCACGGAATGCTTTCGGCCGGACTCTTGGCTTCTGCGCTGACGGACTGGTTCGGTCCGGGCAGTGTTCTGGACTATGCGGTCCGTTTCAAAAGCCCCGTGTGGCCGGGCGACATTCTGACGGCCCGCTGTGTGGGGATCGGGCCCGCGGCCGCCGGAATCCGTGATCGTGAAGCCGAGCTTGTTCTCGAACTGGTCCGCAACGGCGACGAGGTCGTCCTGTCCGGAACCGCGCGAGTCGCACTCGAGCAGGCGGCAAGCGACCTCACCGTCACCGGAGGCGAACTGTCATGACCATCCACCACATCAGGGCGCCGCGGCCGGACGACCGCGAGGTTTTTCTCGACATGTGGCGGGAATTCGTCGATCTGGCACCCGATGAACCCGGCGACCGCGAGATGGGCGCGAGAAACTGGTCGCGTCTGCTGATCGGCAATACGGGGCTGAATTGCATACTGGCCGTCGACGACCAGGATCAACCCCTGGGCTTTACGCTCTATCTCGCCTTCCCCTTCACCTGGAGCCGGGGCGATGTCTGCTACCTGCAGGACATCTACGTCCGCGCCGAGCAGCGCGGCAAAGGCGTGGCGCAGGCGATGATCGGCAGGCTTGCGGAAATCGGCCGGCAAAGCGGCTGGTACAAGATCTTCTGGATGACTCAGCCCGACAATTTCGCTGCCCAGCGACTGTACGACAAGGTCGCGCGGCGCATGGATTACATCAGGTACGATGTGGTCGTCGGGGAGCCCTGAAGAGCCGAGATGGCGGGGACTGCGAAGTGCCGGTCAGGATCCATCCAATCCAAACAGGTCCTGCAGGGTGCTGCCGCCGGCAAGCTTCGCCGTCCAGTCCTCCTCCATGCGCAGGCGCGCCTGCGCATCGGCGAGGACGGCCGCGGCTTCACCGAGCGGAACGACCGCGATGCCGTCGTTGTCGCCCAGTATGACATCGCCAGGCCGCGCCACGACGCCGCCGAAGACGATCTCGGCGTTGACGGAGCCCAGATGCCTGGACAGCGGCCCTCGGGGCGTGTTGCCCAGCGCAAAGGCGTGGAAGTCATCCCAGGTGGAGATCGTGTCGATATCCCTGAGTGCGCCGTTGACGGCCAGCCCAGCGACGCCCCTGTTGCGCGCGTAGCCGCACAGGATTTCGCCGGCATAGGCGGTCTGCAGGCAGCCGCCGGCGTCCACCGCGACGACTTCGCCGGAGCGGGCGATATCGAGGGCATGCAGGACCGGCCCGAAATCGGCTCGTTCACACCAGGCGGTGACGATCTGTGCGGCCATTCGCCTGCCCGGCGCAAATGCTCTGAGCGGCCGGATGCGCGGGTCGGCTATGACGCGCCCTGCGGTCACGTCGGAGACGATGGTGACGGGAACCTGTGCCCAAGCGTCCATAACATCCCTCGGCAGCGCCTCATACAGGGCTTCATACACCCGGATCGCCATGTGTTTCCTCCCTGAATGTCGCGTACGCGCCATGCGGAACGCCCGATGTGCGAGAACCGTCCTATTGGACCGGACTTCGCCTGACGCCAAATCGGCTGCGCGAGAAGGCCGCCAGCGGATAGGCCGGCAGCCGACCGGCAACCGTGTCGGCGACGAGGCTACCGGAGAACGCGCCCGCCAGGTTGCCGAAGAAGTGCCCCGCATTGACGACGAGACCGTCCGGGCCGCACCTGGCTTCGATCACCGGCAGGCTGTCGGGCGTCTGCGCCACGAGCCCGGCCCACTGGCGCACAATCGGCAGCTTGCCGAGATCCGGAAAGTTGCGGCTGACGATCGAACAAGCCATTGCCTGCCCGGCGACAGTCGCCTGGTCGAGGTCGCTGCCGACCTCATAGGCGCAGCCGAACTGCAGCGAACCGTCGGGCAGGCTGGCGATCTGTTCCGTAAAGCCGAGTTCGGGGCGGATCTGTTCTGAGGGGTCGCGCGGCAAGTTCGCCCGGTCGATGCCCGGCGGGGTGAAGAAGCGGAACAGCGCCTGCCCGGCGATCACGGGCTCCAGCCTGAACGGCGCCGGGGTGGTCTCCGCCGCCTCGAAACGGGTCCATTCGTAGGGAAAGTCCAACCCTAGGGGCTGCAGCAATGCGTCCGACCACGGTCCTGCGGCGACAACGACGATGTGGCACCCGATGGTGCTGCCATCGGCGAGTCCGACCCCTCGACAGGCGGACGTCGTGGCGGTGATGCTGTTCACCGTGCTGGCAAGGATACTGCCGCCGAGGCCGACAAACTCGTCCGCCAGGAGTCGCACCAGCCGCCGCGTGTCCTGATGGGCATCTAGGGGATTCCAGACAGCTCCCGTGACCTCCGGACCAATCATGGGGCAATGTTCCAGCACGGCGGCTCGGTCAAGCAGTTCAACCGGTAGGCCTGCTGCGCGGCGATCCTCCACGAAGCGCCTGGCGACAAGTTCGTAGTCCGGGTCGCGGAAGAGGATGAGTCCTCCACAGGCGCGAAAGCCGAAGTCGGGCAGCTCGCCAGCAAGCGCCTCGGCGAAGCGGCGGCATGCCAGCGAGAAGTCCATCGCCAGCCCCGCCGCCTTGGTCTGCAGCCAGAGGAAGCCGGGATTGCGGCCGGAAGCCCCCCAGCCCGGATGGTGGCTGTCGACGAGTGCGACCGACAGCCCTTCCCGACACAGATACCAGGCGGTGGCCGTACCAGCGATTCCGGCGCCGATGACCACGGCATCGAATGTCGGCTTCATACCCACGGCAGGCCGGACTGCTCGAGTTGTGCCGCCAGCCGGTCGATGAAATCACGGCAGCGCTCTACTTCGGCAATTTCGATGAACTCATCGGGCTTGTGTGCCTGCGCGATCGAGCCGGGGCCGCATACGACCGAAGGGATCCCTGCCCTCGTGCCGAATAGCCAGGCTTCGGTGGCGTAGGCGACCTTCGCATGGTCGTTGCGGCCGGCCAGCCGCTTCACGAAGGGCACAGCGGGATGGTCCTCCTCCATGGCGAGCCCGACGAAGCCGGCCAGGGTCTCGACCTCGATTGCCGCGTCCGGCGCTACCGAACGCATGCGGGGCAGAAGCACGGTGTCGGCATGGTCACGGATGCGCTCTATCAGCGCCGGCGCATCGACCTCGGGAAGGGAACGGATATCGAAGGTGAATTCGCAGGCGTTGGGGATGATGTTCACGCCCGTCCCGCCGGAGATCGAGGTGATCGACAGCGTCGAATGGCTGACGTCATAGCCGTGGTCGTGCGGGCCCCTGGCGTACTCGGCCGAAAGGTCCATTATGAAAGACATCAGCTCTGTCGCGTACTCCACGGCATTGACGGCGCTCGGTGCCAGGCTCGAATGCGCGCTCGTGCCTGCGACCGATACGCGGAACAGGCCACCGCCCTTGTGCCCCAGCACCACCTGCATGCCGGTCGGTTCCCCTACGATGCAGAGCGCGGGCTTGAGCGGCGTCGCGGCCAGCCGCTCGATCAGACTGACCACTCCCGTGCATCCGAGTTCCTCTTCGTAGGAGATAGCGATGTGGATCGGCGCCCGGAGATCTCGCTTGACGAGGGAGGGAACCGCTGCGAGCACGATGCCGACGAACCCCTTCATGTCGCAGGCACCGCGGCCGTATAGGCGGCCGCCTGACCGCCGCAAGACGAACGGATCGCTGGTCCAAGGTTGCCCGTCGACGGGGACGACGTCACTGTGGCCGGAGAGGATAACGCCGGGCACATCATTCGGACCGATGGTCGCCCAGAGATTTCCCTTTGTGCGCTCGGCGTTCCAGAGGATTTCAGAGTGCACGCCGTTGGCTGCCAACAGGTCCTCAACGTACCGGAGAAGCTCGCGATTGGAATCGCGCGAGACGGTCGGAAAGCCGATCAGGTCGCCGATGACGGCGACACAATCCTCAATGGTGGTCGCTGCTGCCGCGCTCATCTCAGCCGATCGGTCTGAAGATGGGCAGCGGCGGCAGCCCCTCCCGCATCCGCCACGCCACCGCGACGCGGTCACCGATGTTTGCCTCGCCTGCTTCGATATTGGTGAGGAGCCGCGGCCCCTCGTCGAGATCGACGAGAGCGAGCAAATAGGGTGGCGGCAACTCATCCGCGACGGGCATGCGCACCGTCGTCAGCGAATAGATCGTTCCGCGGCCACTGGCCTCGACCCACTCCAGGTCCGCTGCCTCACAAGCAAGACAGAACGGTCGAGGATAGAACTGAGACGAGCCGCATGCGGTGCAGCGCTGCACCGTCAGTCGGCGCTCGGAGCAAGCCTGCCAGAACGGCTCGGTCGTCGGATCGGCCGCACCCAGGTCCGAGTAGGACGGTTTCTCACTCACGGGCAAGCACCACGGTCGAAGCGGTAGAAAAGGCAAGGCCCCCGGTGCCGTGCGCGACCGCGATCTCGGCGCCCGGCACCTGGCGCTCACCGGCTTCGCCGCGCAATTGACGCACCGCCTCGATCAGCAGGAGAATTCCGAGCGCTCCGGGGTGGCAATAGGACAGCCCGCCGCCGGATGTCATCGACGGCAACGCGCCGCCGGGCCGCAGCCGACCGTCGGCGACGAAGGCGCCGGCCTCGCCCTTTCCACAGAAGCCGAGATCCTCGAGGTAGAGCAGCACCGCGTGAGTGAAGTTGTCGTAGGGCTCAAACACGTCGACATCTGAGGGAGCAATGCCGGCCATCGCGAAGGCGTCACGCCCCGATGCCGCGCCCGGTGTCACGGTCAGGTCGGGACACTGCGCGACATGCCACTGCACATGGCTTTCGCCGGCGCCGAGAACCCGGATCGGCAGCCTGGCGGCATCGCGTGCCCGGTCCTTCCGCGCGACGACGATCGCACCGCCGCCGTCGGTGACGAGACAGCAGTCCAGCTTGCGGAGCGGATCGCAGAGCAGCGGCGAAGCCATCACGTCGCCAATCGTCAGCGGGTCGCGGACCCAGGCTTTCGGATTGAGCGCCGCCCACCGGCGTGCGGCAACGGCGATCTCGGCGAGGTGCTCGGGCGTGACGCCGTACTGGTGCATGTAGCGTGCCGCGCTCAACGCATAGTGGCCGATCGGGAACGGGATGCCGTAGGGGGTTTCGAACTGGGCGGCCAGCGAGCCGTCCAGGGCGGCTGCGGACCGCTTGCGATTGCGCCGGCTGCGCTGGCGCGAGGCATAGGCGATCAGGGCCACCTCGCAGCGGCCGGTGGCGATCGCCGCAATCGCATGATGCACGAAGAACTCGAACGAGGCGCCACCCATGTCGGAGGATTCGGCGTAGCGCGGCTGCAGGCCGAGATACTCGCCGAGCTGAACCGAGCCCTCCTCCCCCATATAGTTGGTGAAGACCGCATCGACGTCGCGCAGGCGCAGTCCGGCCTCCGACAGCGCCTCCATGGCAGCGAGGGCGACCATCGACAACTCGCTCTGATCGACCACTTTGCCCAGCGGCGTCTCCGCCGCCCCGACGATGTAGACCGGTGACGAGACGAGTGGATGCGGCATCGGCGATCCCGTTGTGCGACATTCGGGCCGGCCTTTCACGGCAGGTCCGAACTCACTGGCGCTTGCGCGCAATCTCCAGAACAGGGATCATACGATATGAATATGAAGTCAATATCATTTTCACAGCCGACGATGACGCGGACGCCCACGCGGCGGCCCGAAGTTGATTCAGGGCGGACGCGGTGCAATATCGCCCCGAAAGGATTAGGGCATGGCAGTGAACGCTGATTCGGGTCCCGCTGCGGTTGCCAGCAGCGAGATCGAGCCATATGCCGACCATCTCGCGCAGGGCCTCGCCCGACGTTCGTTCAACACCAAGGGCGACAGGACAAGGTACCGGCTGAAGATCGCCGCCGCGCGGGCCCTGGAGGAAACGGGTTACCAGGACCTCAGAGTGGCGGACATCTGCGCCCATGCCGAGGTCGCGCTCGGGACGTTCTACGTCTACTACAAGGACAAGGGCGAGATCGCTACCGAGGTGGTGCTGGACTTCGTCGAGCACCTCTACGAGCGGGCACGTCAGGTCGGGCGCGGGCGCAGCGAGTTCGACGCGATTTTGAACACCAACCGCTTCTTCGTGGCAGCCTATCGGGCCAATCCGGGATTGATGCAGTGTCATGTGCAGTTGCAGAGCCAACTGCCGGAGTTCCGCGAAGTCTGGCGGCCGAGGCACCTGAAGTGGATCGAGGCGATCGCCCGCTCGATCACACGGCGCGGCAACTTCAAGGATGGTTCGGGCGGTTCAGCTCTCGCGGTCGCCCATGCGCTCGAGGGAATGGTCTTTCACTACCTCTATTCGGTGATCGTGACGCGTGACTTCCTCTTCGAGGAGGAAGATCCCTCCCGCGCCGACGATCTGGCCCTGATGCTGTCGACCGTCTGGTACCGCGCCGTCTACTGTAAGGACCCGCCCGGCCATTGACCTCTCCGGACGGTCGGGGCGCACCCTTTCAGCATCCCTGCCTCAGACGAAAGCCGCCGCCAGGGGAGCAGATCGCCTCCAGCGGCCTTGCTTGCGAACGTCGTTTTCGGTGAAGGCGCC
>JAEYRQ010000594.1 GCA_023435545.1 Pseudomonadota bacterium
GAGTAACGTCGTAGCTTACGCCCGCCATCGCAGCCCAGGCGAGGTTCCACTTCGACGCCGAGGCGCCCACCGTGGTGATCGGGAAGACAGCCGGCGGGTTGATGCCGAGATAGTCCGCGATCTTCACGTAGGAGCCGCCGATGCCGGCGCCGACATAGGGGGTGATGCCCTGCCAGGTACCGAGGTCGATATAGGCGTTGGCCAGCACCGTCCAGGCGGAAATCTTGGCGGTTTCGGTCGAATAGCCCGGGAATCCGCAAACGAAGCACGGCGCCTTGCCGGTGAAGTCGGACGGGAACTCGTAGTCGACGGTCAGGTCGGTGCGGAACCACGGATTGAACCGGTAGCCGACGCCCGCGCCGATCAGCCAGCTGTCGTCAATGCTGGTGTCGTAGTAGCCGATGACGCCGGTCCCCAGCGACGAATAGCTGCCCGACGGGTCCGTATAGGCCTTGTAGCCGATGTCGCCGCGCAGGTACCAGTTGGAGCCGTACTCCACCGGCATCAGCGGCTCGATCATCGGCGGCTCGAACATGTCGGCCGCCTGCACGCCGCCGGCGGTCACGGTCAGCGCCACGACGGCGGCGCCGGCGAGAAGTTTCGGAAAGTCCATGGCCGTGCTCCGAAGACTGCCCGGTCAGACGATTCGAGGCGCCGGGCGATTACGTTCGGGACGGACTATGCGGAGCCATTCGTTAAGCGTGGCTTAACCACGTTCCTTAACCACGATTGTTTACCGGTCGCCGGGCGGTTGCTTTCATTTCGGCACAGTTCAGTTGCACTCGAGCAACAAGCTGACGCCTGCCCCGCTGTGGCCTGGAACCGGCCATGATGCGAAGGGAATGGACGAACCGCGCGTTCATCCTTCCGACGATGCGGCGATGAAGAGCGCCCGTTGTGCCTCGAATGCGCGTCTGAAGGCAGGTCGGGCTTCGCCGCGGGCGACATAGGCCAAGAGGTTGGGGAATTCGTCCAGCAGGCTCGATCCGCCAAGCCTGCGCAGCACGTCGACCATCATCAGGTCGCCCGCGCTGAAGCCGCCGTCGAGCCAGTCGGCATCGCCCAGGCTGCGCGAGAGATCGCCCAGCCTTGTCCGAACCCGGTCGTCGGAAAGGGCGAGGCGCCGCGCATACCAGTCCTCGTTGCGCTCGAGATACCCGACTGCCTCGCGGTCGACGATCGGCGGCTCAACTGTGCTGACCGCGGCGAACATCCACATGACCGCGCGCGCCCGCGCAGCCGGGTCCTCCGGAAGCAGGCCTTCGTGCCGCTCTGCGATATGGAAGACGATCGCCCCCGACTCGAACAGGGCCAGATCGCCTTCTTGATAGGTTGGGATCTGGCCGAAGGGGTTGAGCGCCAGATGGGCTGGGTCCTTCATCTCGCTGAACGAGACGGGACGGACGTCGTAGGGCTGGCCGACCTCCTCGAGCGCCCAGCGCACCCGCATGTCGCGCGCCATGCCGCGGCCACGATCGGGCGACCGTTTGAAGACGGTGATGGTGGGGCGAACGTCGGATGTCGTCGACATGCCTGCCTCTCCCGTATCGGCGCGGGACTGCTCCATGGTTCGCCTCCGCCCCCGCCTCCAAAGGCTCCTATTGCTACCGTCACTGCGAAGCGGGCGGAAGTACTGCCGATATGCAGGCAAACGCCTGCGCTTGATATGCAGGTATTTGCCTGCATATTTAGACCACGAGCATGCGAACAAGCCCGATGGACGACGACAGGATATTCAAGGCGCTGGCCGACCCGACGCGCAGGAAGCTGCTCGACCTTCTCTATGAGCGGAACGGCCAGACGCTGGGGCAGCTCTGCGAGAACCTGGAGATGGCTCGGCAATCGGCCACCCAGCACCTCGGCATCCTGGAGGCGGCCAACCTGGTGAGCACCGCCAGGCGCGGCCGCGAGAAGCTGCATTTCATCAATCCCGTGCCGCTGCACGAGGTCTACGAGCGGTGGGTGCGCAAGTTCGAACGTCAGCGGCTCGGCCTGCTGCACGATCTGAAGCAAGAACTCGAAGGAGATCAGCAATGACCAAGTCGACGACCAGCTTCGTCTATGTGACCTACATCGCCTCGACGCCCGAGAAGGTCTTCGAGGCAATCACCAAGCCCGATCTCGCCGGCGCTACTGGGGCCACGAGAACGTCTCTGACTGGAAGCCCGGATCGACGTGGCAGCAAATCCGCGCCAGCGACGAGCGCACGGTCCAACTCGTCGGCAAGGTCATCGAGACCTCTCCCCCGACCCGTCTCGTCGTCAGCTGGGCAAGCCCGGAGCGAGCCGACGACCCGGCCGCCCACAGCCGAGTGACGTTCGAAATCGAGGGCTATGAGGACATGGTCCGCCTGACCGTCAGCCACGATGAACTCGAGGCCGGCAGTGCCATGGCGAGCGGCATCTCCAAGGGCTGGCCGGTGGTCCTGTCCAGCCTGAAGTCCTTCCTGGAAACCGGCCGCGGCCTCGACGTCTTCGCCAAGCCGAAGGCGGCCTGAGGCAAGCCGAAACCGATCCCCTGACCCGAGAAAGGGCAGCCATGACCAGGCTCTACAGCGGCGGATGCGCGTGCGGCGCGATCCGCTACGAAACTCGCAGCGAACCGATCTTCGAGAACCACTGCCATTGCCTCGACTGCCAGAAGCGCAGCGGAACGGGCCACGGATCCTACCTGACTTTCCCGCGACGCGCCGACGTGACGGTCACGGGCGAGGCGAAGACCTGGGACATCATCGCCGACAGCGGCAACATGAAGACCCATGCCTTCTGCCCGACCTGCGGAACGCCGGTCTACCTGACCTTCGCCGCCATGCCGGACCTGTTTTCGGTCCACGCCGGCAGCCTCGACGATCCCGGTATGTTCAATCCGCAGGTGGTCACCTACGGCATGCGCGCGCACGCCTGGGCCAGGCTGGATCCGTTGCTGATGACGTTCGAGAAGATGGCGGCGGGCTGAGGTCGGCCGGCGACGATGCCATCGGCCGAAATTCTCTCCGCGTGGGCGCTGCGGAAGCGCGTTCCCTCGCAAGGTTCGTCAGGAACGCTGCAGCGGGGGGCGGCAGGGGATCGGCCACGTCCCTGCCTCCCCTCCACGTCCCTGCCTCCCTCCACGTCATTGCCGGGCCTGACCCGGCAATCTCGCGGCCGGCCCCGTGCCTCGACAGGAGATGCCCGGGTCAAGCCGGGGCATGACGTGGGAGGGCGGACGGGCCGGTACGGCTCGGGCGTCGCTCCCTCAGTTGAACGCGTAGCGCACGCCCAGATACACGTCGTGCGAGGTGATGTCCTTGAAGTACATCGGGTTGTAGATGGCGTTGGAGCCATCGAATCCGATCAGGTCTCCGGTCTGCGCGTCGCCGAGATTGACGTAGCGATAGCCGAGATCGACGGTGAAGGCGGGCGTGACCTCGTAACCCACCCCGGCATGCAGCGCCCAGGCGAAGTCCCATTTGGAGCTTTCGCCGCCATAGGCAATGGCGTTGTTGGGAACGTTGACGTCCTGGAAGTGGCTGATGGTGTTGCGCGAGGTGCCGATGCCGGCGCCGACATAGGGCGTGATGCCGTACCAGGTGCCGAGATCGACATAGGCGTTGGCCAGGAACAGCCACTCGCTCTTCGAGGCGCTGTAGTCGTTGGTGCCGTCCCAGATGCCGTCGCCGGTGATGTCGTAGCGGTCGAGTGCACGGAACGAGGCCTTGCCGCGATACTCGCCGGTGACGTCGACGCGGATCCACTCGTTGAACGTGTAGCCGATACCGGCGCCGAACAGCGGCGAGGAATCGAAGCCGCCGGAATCGAGGAACTGGAAGACGGCGGGGGCCGCGAACAGGACGTTCTCGATCTTGTCGACAGACTGGTTGGTCATCCCGATATAGCCGCGCAGGTACCAACCTCCCACGACGACCTCCGGGAGGGGCTCGTAGTAGGGTACCGGCATATCGGCGGCCAGAGCGGGGGTGGCACCCAGCAGCGACACGGCCCCGAGGCCGGTCAGCCCGAGACCGGCGAGAAGGTGTCGAACAGCGCTCATGGTCATTAGCTCCCGAACTGGCGCCGACAGGTGACAACGGCGCGATGGCGACTAGGATCGTCGGGAGAATGCCGGCCGAATCGTTAAGCCCGGCTTAACCACGTCACTTAACCAATTCCGGTAACCATTTGCGATGGCTGTGCCCTGCTTCGGTACAGGACTTCGCATCGCTCAGGAAACCTCCGGAGACTTCGATGAGCGAGATGTCGCCGATCGCCTCGCAGCGCGACCTGTTCGACCTGCCGCGCGACGTCGCGTGGTTCAACTGCGCCTACATGTCGCCGCTGCTGAATTCCGCCGTCGCGGCCGGCGAGGCCGGCATCCGCCGCAAGGCGCGGCCCTGGCACCTGTCGCCGCCGGACTTCTTCTCCGAATCCGAGCGCGCCCGCGCCCTGTTCGCGCGCCTCGTCGGCGCCTCCCCCGACGATGTGGCGATCGTTCCGTCTGCCTCCTACGGGATCGCCGTTGCGGCGGCGAACCTTCCCGTCGGGCCCGGGCTGGAGATCGTCGTGCTGGAGGACCAGTTCCCCTCCAACGTCTATGCCTGGCAGCGGAAGGCAGCGGAGAGCGGGGCGAGCCTGCGCATCGTCCGGCGCGCGGAGGCGGCGACCGGGACCGGTCTCGACTGGACGTCGGCGGTCGAGGCTGCGATCGGCGGGAGGACGTCCGTGGTGGCGCTGCCGCACTGCCTGTGGACCGACGGCTCGCTGGTGGATCTGGTGCGTATCGGGGAGAGCGTGCGCGCACACGGTGCCGCACTGGTGCTCGACCTCACCCAGTCGGCCGGCGCCCTGCCCTTCGATGTTGGGACAGTCAAACCGGACTTCATGGTCGCGGCAACCTACAAGTGGCTGCTCGGCCCCTACTCGCTCGGCTTCCTTTATGCCGCGCCGCACCGGCAGGACGGGCGCCCGCTCGAGGAGAACTGGATCGCTCGGGCGGGCTCCGAGGATTTCGCCCGCCTCGTCGACTATGCCGGCGACTATCAGCCCGGCGCGCGGCGCTACGACATGGGCGAGCGCTCGAATTTCCACCTGATGCCGGTGGCGGTCGCGGCGCTGGAGCAGATCCTGGAGTGGGACGTCGGGCGGATCGCGGCGACGCTTTCAGCACGCAATCGCGCCATCGTCGAGCGCGCCGCCGACCTCGGCTTCAGCGCCCTGCCCGACTCCTGCCGCGCCGGGCACTTCCTCGGCCTCCGGCGGCCGGGCGGCGTTCCCGAGGGCCTGCTGGCGAAGCTGGCCGACCGACAGGTCTACGTCAGCGTGCGCGGCGACTCGATCCGCGTCACGCCGCACCTCTACAACGACGACGACGATATCGAGCGCCTATTCAAGTCGCTTGCAGCGGCGATGTAGGGGGACCGAGGCATTCGAGGTTTGGCGTCTTGACCATCTTGGCCCGATCCGCCGGATTTTCCGCACAGGAGTCGTTGATCGCGCGCGCCGCCTCGACCAGCATCGGCAGGTCGGCACGGACGAGGGATTCGGATCGATGGCCAAGCGTGCGATAGTGCCGCCGGAGTTCCGCGCAGCCGCCGATCAACTGCGGATGTCGCCGGCGATTCTGTCCGGTGGGCATGCCTTCCTGACGGGCGTCACCGGCGGCGATGCGGATGGCCGCATGCCGGAAGATCCCGAGGACCAGTTCCGGAATGCGTTCGGCAAGATCGGCCTCGTCCTCGGCCAGGCGGGATTGACGTTCCAGTCGATCGTCGAGATGACGTCCTACCACATCGGCCTGCGCGGCCATTTCGCGCTGTTCGATGCGATCCGTCTCGAGTTCGTCTATCCGCCCTATCCGGCCTGGACCGCCGTCGAAGTGGCCGGGCTGCGGCGCGAAGGCGCTCTCGTCGAGATTCGCGTAATCGCGTGCACGGACGCCGACGCCTGAGGAACTCCGCGGCCGCGAGGCCCCCAGCGGCCGGCGAGGCGCAAGCCCTCCGCCGCGCTTCAGGCCGCCCCCTGCAGCGCCTCGACGATATCGCCGACCACGGCCTCGACCAGGCTCGGGTCCTCGCCCTCGGCCATCACGCGGATCACCGGCTCGGTGCCGGAGGGACGAATCACCAGGCGGCCGGCACCAGCGAGCCGCTCCTTGCCGCCTTCGATCGCCGCCATGACGTCCTTGGACTCGAGCGGCCGGCCACCGCGGTAGCGCACGTTGCGCAGGATCTGCGGCAGCGGCTCGAAGCGGTGGCAGACCTCGCTGACCGGCTTGCCCGACTTCGCCACCACGGCGAGAAGCTGCAGCGCCGCGACCAAGCCGTCGCCGGTGGTGGTGAAGTCCGACAGGATGATGTGGCCAGACTGCTCGCCGCCGACATTGAAGCCCTGATCGCGCATCGCCTCGAGCACGTTGCGGTCACCGACCTGGGTGCGCACCAGTTCTAGGCCGATTGAGCCGAGATAGCGCTCCAGCCCGAAGTTCGACATGACGGTCGCGACGATGCCGGGTTTCGACAGCCGCCCGTCCTCGTGCCAGGACTGCGCGACGACGGCCATCAGCTGGTCGCCGTCGACGATCCGGCCGCGCTCGTCGACGATGATGACACGGTCGGCGTCGCCATCGAGCGCGATGCCGATGTCGGCGCGCACCTCGTGCACCTTGCGGCACAGCGCGTCCGGCGCAGTCGAGCCGCACTCCTTGTTGATGTTGAATCCACTCGGCTCGACGCCGATCGAAACCACCTCGGCGCCCAGTTCCCACAGTGCGTCGGGCGCGACCTTGTAGGCGGCGCCGTTGGCGCAGTCGAGCGCGACCCGGAGCCCGTCGAGGCGCAGCTCGCGCGGCAGGGTGCGCTTGGCGAACTCGATGTAGCGGGCATGCGCGCCCTCGATCCGCTTCGCCCGGCCGAGCGCGGCGGAGGCGGCCAGATACTCGCTCATGTCGGAATTGATCAGCGTCTCGATCTGATCCTCCGTGCCGTTCGACAGCTTGTAGCCTTCCGGGTCGAACAGCTTGATGCCGTTGTCGTGGTAGGGATTGTGCGAGGCGGAGATCATCACGCCGAGATCGGCCCTGAGCGAGCGCGTCAGCATGGCGACCGCCGGCGTCGGCATCGGCCCGAGCAGGAAGACGTCCATCCCCACCGACGTGAAGCCGGCGACCAGCGCGGACTCGATCATGTAGCCCGACAGCCGCGTGTCCTTGCCGATGACCACCCTGTGGCGATGGCTGCCACGGCGGAACGCGATGCCGGCCGCCATGCCCGCCTTCAGGGCGATCTCCGGCGTGATTGGATAGCGGTTGGCCAGACCGCGAATCCCATCGGTCCCGAAGTAGCTGTTGCTCATCGGCAAACTCCCCGTCTCCCGCGACTCCCAGGGTTCGACGCCTGCCGCCGCGCCGGCACAAGCAGGTTCGAACCGGGCGGCATTATGGCCGCACGATACGCCGGGAAAGTTCAAAATTGATGAGCGAATGTTGCAGTCCCGAACCGGGACGGCCCCGTCCGCGGCGCGCTCACCATCAGCTTGGGGAAGCTGTAGATCCAGTTAGGCGGTTCAATTCGGAACGGAAATGCATAGATCGGTCGAAGTTTCCACAAATCGCAACCGACGCCGAAAACCCGGATTAAGTCGTCCCCGATAGGTTTGACCCGTAACGGCGCAGCGCAGCGACTTTCTCGCAGCCGCGTGCTTCGCCGATTCATCCGACACGGGATGGGCTGTCGTGCTCGACGTCCGGACGACTCACCTGGGGGTGCCCCCGGAGATCCAGGGCACCTCCATCGGTCTGGCCGACAGCTACCCGCCCATCGGGCCGGTCTTGCGCAACGCGCTGGCGATGTGGGAGGTGCGCAGGATGCGGATACTGGGCGAGGCCGCCGACCAGGCAACCCTCGCGCGTCTCGTCAACAGCCGGCCTGACATCCTGGTCATAAACGCGATCGGACGGCTGTCGTCCTCGCTCGCGCTCGCGGCCGCCGTCCGCAACCGGAACGCGTTCCCCGACCCCTTCCTGCCGATGATCATCGTCATGGCCAACGTCACCAAGGAACGGGTGCTGCGGGCGCGGGAGGCAGGCATCGACGAGTTCCTCGCCTTCCCGTTCAGCGCCACGGCACTCTACCAGCGGATCGAGAGCATCGTCTTCGACCGGCGCGGCTTCGTCGCCACCGAGTCCTACTTCGGCCCGGACCGCCGCCGCGGCGCGATGGCGACCTATCTGGGCGCCAAC
>JAEYRQ010000136.1 GCA_023435545.1 Pseudomonadota bacterium
CACAGGGTGCGGCCTTTGCCGCCGCCGCCGCGGCGGTGTACTACCGCGAGGATGTCGTGCGGACCTTCCCGTCCGCCGCGGCGCTCTATGAGTTGGTCGGGCTGCCCGTCAACCTGCGCGGCCTCGAATTCGCCAACCTGAAGTACCGGCGCGATTTCGAGGAGGGTGTTCCGGTGCTGATCCTGGAGGGTGAGATCGTCAATATCCGCAAAGAAGCTCTGCCGGTGCCTGCCATCCGCTTCGGGCTGCGCGGCCGCTCGGGCGAGGAAATCTACGCCTGGAGCGTCGAACCGCGCCAGAAGGTGATCGAGCCCGACGCCAGCATGCCCTTCCGCACCCGGCTTGCCTCCCCCCCCCGCGCCGCCGACACCGTGCAGATGCGCTTCATGGAGCGTGGGCGCCGTATCGTCGAGGCCCAGCAGTGACGACAATCGAACGCCGCGGCCTCAGGATCCGGGTGCTGTTCTCGCCCGAGGAGATCGCAGTCCGCAACCAGCGCCTGGCCGGTGAGATCGCCGCGCGCAGCGGACCCGAGTTCCTGGTGGTCGCGATCCTCAAAGGCAGCTTCGTCTTCGCCGCCGACCTCCTGCGGGCGCTCTACGCTGCGGGAATGTCGCCGGAGGTGGAGTTCATGAGCCTGTCGAGCTACGGGGCCGGGACCGAATCCTCGGGCCGCGTGACGGTGTTGCGCGACATCGAGAGCGACGTGCGCGACCGCACGGTCATCCTCGTCGACGACATCCTGGAATCCGGGCGGACGCTCGCCTATGCCAAGGATCTGCTGACCGCGCGCGGAGCCGCCCGGGTGCTCACCTGCGTCTTGCTCGACAAGCCGGGTCACCGCAACGCCGCGATCGAGGCCGACTTCGTCGGCTTCGACTGTCCCGATTTGTTCGTGGTCGGCTATGGAATGGACGTGGCGCATGCCTTCCGCGAACTGCCCTTCGTCGGGATCGTGGAGGGGCGCGTCGCCGAACAGGAGGCCGAGGGTCATGGCGACCATCCTGCTGGTTGACGACGACGACGGCGTGCGGACATTTGTCGCACGCGCGCTTTCGGGCGAAGGCCACGAGGTGCATGTGGCCGGTGACGGTGCCGAGGCGCTGGATCTGCTGCGTGGCCCAGCGCGGGCGTGTGAGCTGTTGTTGTCGGACATCGTCATGCCGGTAATGGATGGCATCGGCCTGGCGCTCAATGTTGCGCGCGAGCGTCCCGAGCTGCCGATCCTGCTGATGACCGGCTATGCGAACCAGCGCGAACGGGCCGGCGGCCTCGAGGAGATCGTCCGCGATGTCGTGCTGAAGCCATTCACGCTGGCCGAGATCCGCGCCAAGGTGCGCGAGGTGCTGTCCACTGTTGACGTGACCCCTGAAAAGGCCGGTCGGCCCGCCTGAGCGGCGGGGCCGGTCAGCCGCTATCCGCCCTCAGAAGCGCTCCAGCAGGCGCTCGATGTAGTCCCGCTCGAGGCTCGGGCGGGCGGGATCAGACAGGCGCCGGCGCAGTTCCTCCAGGATCTCCCGCGCCCGCTGTACGTCGATCTCCTCGGGCACACGAACCGTCACCCCGTAGTCGGGACCCTCGGTGCGCAGCGGCCGACCGAACGGGTCGGTGCGCTGCCGAGCCTGCCCCGGCTGGCCCTGCCCGTCGCCCATCCCCTGGCCCTGGGCCAACTGCTCGGCCATCGACTGGGCTCCGCGCCTGAGATTGTCGAGCGCCCGGCCCTGCTGCCCGAGCGCCTCTCCGGTCTCGCCGGCGCCAAGCGACTGCTCGGCCTCGCCCATCGCCTCGCCGGCCTGGCCGAGCTCGTTGCCGGGCTCCGCGCCCATGCCGCGGAGCTGGTCGAGGAGCTCCTGCAGCTGCTGGCGCAGGTCGCCCTGGCCCTGGCCGAGCTGGCCGAGTTCGTCACCCTGTTGACCGTTGGGTTCGCCGTCCTGCGGCTGTCCCTGGCCCTGCTGCTGGTCGTAGCGATGGGTCTGATCCATCAGCTGCTGCTGACGGCGGATCATCTCGCCGAGCTGGTCGAGCGCCTCGCCCATCGGACCGGCCTGCATCTGGCCGGGCTGCATGCGGCCGTTCTGCAGATTCTCGAGCAGGTTCTGCAGCTCGCTCAGCATCTGTCGCGCGGCATCGCGCGAGCCGCTGCGCGCCATGTTCTCGATCGCGTCGAGCATGCGCTGCAGATCGCCCCGCGAGAACATCTGGGCGTTGGGGTCCATCGGCATCGGCTGCTGCGCCTGCTGGTTCTCCATCGCCCGGCGCGCCATCTCGCGCAGGAACTGGTCCAGCGCCTCCCTGAGCTCGGCCATCAGCCGCTCGATCTCGGCGTCGGAGGCGCCTTCCTCGAGCGCGCGCATCAGCCGCTCCTGCGCCGCGCGCAGGTCGCGGGCAGCCAGCGACAGGTCGCCGTCCTCGATGCGCAGTGCGATCTCCCAGAGCTGGTCGACGACGCTGACCAGCGTCTCGTCGTCCCGGGCGTTGCGCAGGCGCCAATAGGCCGAGCGCAAGCCGAGATAGACGCCATAGTCGGCGATGTGCCGCTCCGGCTCCATCGTCAGCGCGTCCAGAGCCATCGCGACGTTGCCGACCGCGCCACGGTCGAGGGCCAGTTCGCGCCGCTGCTCCACCACCGCCCGCGCCAGCGGCTCGAAGAAGGGCCGCTGCGGCAGAGTTATCTCCACCGGCTCGCTCATGCCCTCCTGGCCGATGTCGTCGCGAGCGATCAGCGTCAGCCGCACCTCGGAGCCGGCCCACGGGTGCGACGCGAGTTCACGGATGGTCTGCGCGGTGCCGGACTGGGCGCGCATCTGCGGTAGCGCCAGCGGGAAATCGGGCGCCGGGATCAGCGGATCGGCGGCGGCGAGTTCGGCATCGAGCGGCCGGAACCGCGCCTCCGCCGAGACCACTCCGTAGTCGTCCTCGACCGAGTAGGCCAGCCGCACAGCCTGGCTGACCGTCACGTCAGGAGGACGCAGGAGGGAGATCGACGGCGGTATGTCGGACATCACGTCGAACGTCCAGGCGTGCATCTCGCGTCCGCCGACACTGATGCCGACACTGCCGGCCCTTTCGAGCGGAACCTCGAACTCCGCCGGACCGGTCGCCACCTGCGCGCTGTCGCCGTCAGGCGAGGACGGCAGGATGCTCACCGGATCGGCAGTCCCGAGGGCAGCCGACACCTCGACATCCGCGTCACGTGGTGCGCGGA
>JAEYRQ010000641.1 GCA_023435545.1 Pseudomonadota bacterium
CGGTACGATGCCGGGCAGCGCGATCGCCAGGGCCTATGAAGGAGGCCGGGCTCTCTATTCGCGCATGACCCAGTACCAGAACGTCTACCGCTCCGATCTCTGGTATCCCGAGCGAAGCCCCGACCGCGGCGTCACGCGCCTCGATCCGGACCGCGTCGAGCCCGGTGCTACGCTCTATACCTCCGGCCACGAGGCCGCCGCCTTCCTGATCTCCTCCGAGGGAGAGGTCCTGCACGAATGGCGCCGGCCGTTCAGCACCGTCTGGCCCGACGGCGGCGCCGCGCCGCTGAAGCCGCAGCCTGACGAGTTCGTATTCTTCCGCAAGGTCGTTCCCTTCCCGAACGGCGATATCATCGCCGTCTACGAAGGGGTGGGCGACACGCCGTATGGCTATGGGCTCGTGAAGCTCGACCGGAATTCGGAGGTGATCTGGCGATACGCCGCTCACACCCATCATGACGTCGATGTGGGTCCTGACGGGCGTGTCTACGTGCTGACACATGAGTTCACCACCGATGAACTCCTCAATCTCGACCGGCTGGCACCACCGCGCCTCGACGATTTCCTCGTGATCCTGTCCCCGGACGGAGAGGAGGAGAAGAAGATCCGCCTGATCGACCTGGTCTCGGACTCGCCCTACCGGCAGGTGCTCTACACCGTCTCCTCCTACGCCCTAGCTGATCCGCTGCACGCCAACGATGTCGACGTGATCACTGAGGAGCAGGCCGCGGTCTTTGCCTTCGGTGAGGCCGGGCAGGTGATGCTGTCGTTCCGCGAACTCGGCGCCGTCGCGGTGATTGACGTGGACGAGGAGAAGCTGACTTGGATGACGCGGGGGCCATGGATCGGCCAGCACGATCCGGACATCCTGCCGAACGGCAACATCCTGCTGTTCGACAACTACGGAAACTACCGGTTCGAGGACGGCGTCTCGCGGGTCATAGAGTTCGATCCGCGCTCGATGGAGATCGTCTGGCAGTATTCGGGCGACGAGGCCGATCCGCTGGACAGCCTGATCCGCGCAGACCAGCAGCGTCTGCAGAACGGCAACACGCTGATCACCGAATCCAACGGCGGGCGCATCGTCGAAGTGACGCGCGAGGGCGAGATCGTCTGGGAGTTCCTGAACCCGGAACGCTACCAGGACGATCCCGACGGCCCGCGCATCGCCATAGTCGCCTGGTCGAACCGGATCGACCCCGACTTCTTCGATTTCAATCGCGTTGCCGGCACGGCGCCGGCGCTGCCCGCGGACAGCGCGAACCCCGAGGTGGACGTCGCTCGCACCGACGATCCCGCCTGATCAGACGTCCGAAAGGAGACTTGCCCGATGACCCATTCTGTTCGAGCCGCAAGGACTGCTGCCGCCGCGGCCGCGCTCGCCGTGGGGCTGCTGCCCACCGCAGCCTTCGCCTATGTCGGTCCCGGCGCCGGCCTCAGCCTGCTCGGCGCCCTGTGGGCACTGCTGGTGGCGGTGGGTTTGGCGGTCGCCTTCATCGTCGCCTGGCCGGTTCGTCGCATGCTGCGCCGCCGCAGGCAGCAGCAGCCGCAGATCCGGCGCCAGGTGGCGCCGCTCCCCGATGACGAGGATGTGACGCCCCAGCCGGCCGGCACCGCCGGACCGCGCAACGCCTGAAGGGCGCCCGGCCATGGGCCTGCTCGACATCCCGACCCCGCTGTTCTCGTGGCTCGATGCGCGACTGAACGGCTGGCTGCCGCCGGTGGCGATCATTTGCCTGTGGGGGGTGCTGGGGGCGCTTGTGTCGATGGAGCTCTACCGGCTCCTGTCGCCGCAGGAACGCATCAAGGCGATCAAGGCGCGGCTCGCCCGCGCCCAGAGAGAGCTCTCGGCCTATGACGGGGAACTCGACGGTGCCTGGCCGCTGATCCGGCGGATGCTGGGTCTGGCGTTCCGCCGTGTCGGCATCGTGCTGCCGGCGACGCTTGCCGCCTCGCTGCCGCTGCTGGCGCTGATCGTCTGGCTCGACACCTCCTACGGCCGCGCCTTCCCGGACCCGGGTCTTTACGAGGGTGTGGCCGTCGAGGAGCCTTATCGGGGCACGCTGGTCACCAACGGTGACCAAATGCCGGCGCGGGCCGAGGTGCGCGACGATGCAGGCGCGCTTGTCGCCGAGGTCGAACTTCCGGCGCCGGTTCCAGTGGTCCACAAGAAGCGCTGGTGGAATGTCCTCATCGGCAATCCGAACGGCTACCTCGACGCCGATGGTCCGCTCGATCACATCGCCATAGATTTGCCGCGTAAGCAGTACCTTTCAAGTGGACCCGACTGGCTGCGCGGCTGGGAGGTGGCGTTCTTCGGCGCGCTGATCCTCTCTTCCCTGGCCTTCAAGTTCGCGAGGCGAATCCAATGAGTACCCGTACGAGTCCCACGGGCCCCAAAGTCGAGAGCTGGGTCGACCGGCTGAGCGGCTTCCTGGAGCGTCATCCGCGCGTCGCGCTCGGCCTCGCCGATATGGAGAGCCGCCTTCTGCGCGACCGGCTGGGGGAGATCGACGTGGTGGCGCCGGTCTACGTGACCGGGCTCGCCCGGTCCGGATCGACCATCCTGCTCGAACTGCTTGCCCGCCATGCCGGCTTTGCCACCCATCGCTATCGCGATTTCCCGCCGGTGCTTTCACCGGTTGCCTGGAACTGGTTCGTCGACCGGGCGGGGACGGCCAAGGGCGAAGCGCGCGAGCGGGCCCACGCCGACGGTATCGAGGTGACTCCGGAGAGCCCGGAGGCCTTCGAGGAGCCGGTGTGGATGGCCTTCTTTCCGCACCTTCACGAGCCGGGTCGCGACGCGGTGCTCGACCGGCGCACTTCGAATCCACCCTTCGAGGCTTTCTACCGCGATCACATCCGCAAGATGCTGATAGTGCGCGGCGGCGAGCGCTATCTGGCCAAGGCGAATTACAACATCACCCGCATCGGCTATCTGTTGAGCCTGTTCCCCGACGCCCGCTTCGTAGTGCCGGTGCGCGAGCCTGTTTCGCATGTGGCCTCCCTGATGAAGCAGCACGAACTCTTCTGTCGCGAGGGCGGCATCGACCCGCGCGTCACTCGGCACATGAGCCGGGTCGGCCACTTCGAGTTCGGGCTCGACCGGCGCGCGATGCCGATCGATGGGAATGGCGAGGCCTCACTGATCGCTGGACTGTGGGAGGAAGGGCGCGAGATCGAAGGCTGGGCGCATAGCTGGTCGCAGGTCTACGGCCACCTGGCCGACCGCTTCAACGCCGACCCGGCCGTCGCCGAGGCGACGCTGGTCGTGCGCCACGAGGATCTCTGTGCCGATCCGGAGACGAGGATGCGCGAGGTGCTCGCCCACTGCCGGGTGGAGGACGAGGCGATCGTCGCACACGCGGCCGCGACGGTCAGGGCGCCGGACTATTACGCGCCCGATTTCACCCCGGCGGAGTCGCGGCTGATCGCGACGATCACCGCCCCCGTTGCGGATCGCTACGGCTATCCCGACCCGGCCCTGACTGCACGCCGCGCCGCCTTCCGCTGAGGAGCTTCAGCGAGCGGCGACGATGGCGACATGTCGGGCGAACTCGTCGGTCGCCATCAGCCTCTTGCAGCGCTCGAAGCGGTTGATCGAGTAGGCCCAGAAGTCGTCGGCCGGATTGTCGTTGGCGTGCTGGATCAGGCCCCAGAGCGTCCACAACAGGTCGCACATCGCCTTGTAAATCACCATCCGTCCGATATCGGCCGGAGCGGCCGGGCCGCCGAAATAGGCCTCCAGCAGCCGGCGGTCCATCTCGGCGTCGAACCCGCCCTCCACCGACAGATCCCCCAAATCCCACATCGGGTCGTTGAGCCCGGAATACTCCCAGTCGACGATCCACATGTGCTC
>JAEYRQ010000649.1 GCA_023435545.1 Pseudomonadota bacterium
GATCTTGGTCGAGCCGATGTCGAGCACGGCGACGGTCTGCGACCGTCCCGGCGGGATCGGCCGTGCCCTGGGAAGCCAGTCGCTGGCGCGGGCGTTCATGTATTCGACTCCCGCCGCTTCTGGACACCCCTGGACTTCAGGGCGGCCTTGCGCTGCATCGCCGCCTGCTCGGACAGCCGCACCACCATCCGGTCGGACAACCTGAGATCGACGGCGACGATGTCGCGTGCCAATAGCCCCTGCCGCCGGTCGACGTCGGCGAGCGCGGCAACTGCCTCCTCGACGCCGGATTCGGGCAGCCGGATCTCGATGCCGTTGTCCAGCCTGAGGTTCCACCGCCGGTCGGCGACGCGCACAGCGGCGCGGAACCGCGCGGCGAGACCGGGGTGGCGGTTGACGAGGTCGACCAGCGCCTCGGCCTGACGGTTGGCGCCGTAGCCCACCACCAGCGGCAGGCCCGCATAGCGCTCCTCGGTCAGTTCGGCGATCACCTTGCCGTCGCGGTCGATCATCGACACGATTCCGCCGACCTGCCACAGCGCGAAGGGCTCGCGCTCGACCAGGTCGATGACCAGCGTCCCCGGGAACAGCTTCTGGACGGCGGAATCCTTGACCCAGGCGATCTCGCCGAGGCGGCGTCTGGCCCAGTGAGGATCGAAAACCAAGAGCGACGTCGCCTCGCCGATCTCCAGCGCGCGCAGCACATCGCGCTCGTGCACTTCCTTCTGGCCGGTGATGACGACGGAATTGACGGCGAAGCCGCTGCGCGCGGTCAGATAGTCGACCGTCACGAAGGCGCCGTGGCGAACGGCGCCGAAATGGTCGCCCAGCGCCGTGCCGTACAGACCGGTCGCCAGCAGGAATCCCAACGCCGACCACAGCCCGAGCCGCGCCGGCGGATGCCAGTCGCCGACCCGCGCCGCGAGCCTGCCCAGTGGCGAGCGCCAGCGCCGGCGCGGCGGCAGGTTCGAATAGACGAGCGTGCGGCGGCCGCCCTGCGACCCCGCCCGTCCATCCGAAATGCGCCGCAGGCCGCCGCCTAGCGATTGCAAGATGCGTCCTCCACCATCCACCGCACGAGATCGCCGAAGGAATGGCCGGCATGAGCCGCCATTTCCGGGACCAGCGAGGTCTCGGTCATCCCAGGCTGCGTATTGACTTCAAGGCACACCAGTCCCGTCATCCCGTCGGCGCGGTCGTCGTATCGGAAGTCCGCTCGACTCACTCCGCGACAGCCGAGCGCTTGATGCGCCCTCAGAGCCAGCTTCTGCACCTCTTGGTAAATTTTTGGTTTAATTTTAGCTGGCAGAATGTGGATCGACCCGCCCGGAGCATATTTGGCGTCGTAGTCGTAGAAGCCCTGCGACGGGACGATGTCGATCACGCCGAGCGCCACGTCGCCCATCACCGCGCAGGTCAGTTCCTTGCCGGCGACGTAGCGCTCGACCAGGACATGGTCGCCGAACGCCCAGTCGGCCGCATAGAGTTCCTGCGGCGGATGCTCCTGGTCCTCGCGCACGATGAACACGCCGACACTGGATCCCTGCGCCTCGGGCTTGATCACATAGGGTGGCGGGTAGACGTGGCTCTCGGCCGCCCGCAGCCGGTGCACGACCTTGCCCTCCGCGATGGGGATGCCGGCGGCCTTGAACAGGACGCGGGACTTTTCCTTGTGCATGGCCAGCGCCGAGGCCAGCACGCCGGAGTGGGTGTAGGGGAGCCCCATGATCTCCAGCAGCCCCTGGACGGTGCCATCCTCGCCGAACGGCCCGTGCAGCGCATTGAACACGACATCGGGCTTCACGTCGGAGAGCACCCGGCCGAGATCGCGGTCGACGTCGATCCGCGTGACGCGGTAGCCCTCGCCCTCCAGCGCGTCGGCGCAGGCCTTGCCGGAGGCGAGGCTCACCTCGCGCTCCGCCGACCATCCCCCCATCAGAACCGCAACGTGCTTCGCCATGTCCCTCGTCCCCCGATTTCGTCAGCGTGTGGCGCGCGCGTCACAGCCCTTCGGCACCCGGATCGGTCCGTCACCTCGCCACCCCGATGCGCTTGATCTCCCAGTCGAGCTCCACCCCGCTCGTCTCCTTCACCCGGGCGCGCACGGTCTCGCCGAGAGTCTCGATGTCGGCGGCAGTCGCCTCGCCGGTGTTGATCAGGAAGTTGCAGTGCTTCTCCGACACCTGCGCCCCGCCGATCGTCAGCCCCCGGCAACCGGCCGCGTCGATCAGCTGCCAGGCCTTGCCGCCGGAGGGGTTCTTGAAGGTCGATCCGCCGGTGCGGCTCTTCACCGGCTGCGATGCCTCGCGGCGCTCGGTGATCTGGTCCATCTCGGCTGCGATCTCGGCCGGATCCCCCAGACGGCCCTGGAACAGCGCCTCGGTGAAGATCCAGTCGGCCGGGGCGCCGGAATGGCGGTAGGTCATGTTCAGGCTCGCCTTCGGGGCGACGTGGATCGCGCCCGACCGGTCGACCGCCCGCGCCTCGACCAGCGCGTCCACCGTCTCGCCGCCGTAGGCGCCGCCGTTCATCCTGAGCGCGCCGCCGATCGAGCCGGGAATACCCCGGAAGAAGGCGAGCCCGGCGATGCCGGCATCCGCTGCCGCCCGCGCCACCTTGACGTCAGGAACGGCCGTCCCGGCCCGCACCCGGTAGCCGTCCTCGATGGAGATGTTGCCGAAGCCACGGCCGAGCCGGATCACCATTCCCGGCACGCCGCCGTCGCGCACGATCAGGTTGGAGCCGAGCCCGATCACGACGACCGGAAGATCCGGGTCGATGCGGCTCAGCACATAGGCGAGGTCCGCCTCGTCCTCCGGGGCGAACAGGACCTGCGCCGGCCCGCCGACACGGACCCAGGTGATCGGCGCCAGCGGCGCGTTGGCGGTGAGCCGGCCGCGCGTGTCCGGCGCCTGCGCCTTCAGGTCGGGTACGATGTCGGGAAAGCTCATGCTCCGGACTCCGTCACACCCATCGCCGCCAGCTGTCCCGGCAGCGCGTAGGCCCACTGGGTGATCGACCCGGCGCCGAGGAAGATGACGAGATCTCCCGGCCGCGCGATGGCCGCTACTTCCCCGGCAACGGCCTCGGGACCCGCCAGCGGGCGGACGTCCGGATGGCCGGCCGCCCGGATCGCCGCGACCAGCCCGTCGCGGTCGGCGCCCGCGATCGGCGCCTCGCCGGCGGCATAGACATCGGCGACAAACACCGTGTCGGCATCAGAGAAGCATCCGGCGAAATCGTCCATCAGGCTCGACAGGCGGGTGTAGCGGTGCGGCTGCATCAGCGCGATCACCCGGCCCTCGGCCGCGCCGCGCGCCGCCTTCAGCACCGCGGCGATCTCGACGGGATGGTGGCCGTAGTCGTCGTAGATCCGCACCCCGTTCCACTCGCCGGTGAGCGTGAACCGGCGCTTCACCCCGGCAAATCCGGCGAGCGCCGCGCGGATGGTGTCGTCCGGGATGCCGAGACGCCGCGCGACGGCGATTGTCGCGGTCGCATTCAGCGCGTTGTGGAGACCCGGCATCGGCAGCACGATGTCGTCGATGCGCGACGTCTCGCCGTCCTCGCCGCGGAATTCGACGGCGAAGCGCGTGCCGCCGCGCTCGTGGACGAGGTCGACGAGCCGCACCTCGGCATCCTCGCTCTCGCCATAGGTGACGACCTCCCGGTCGAGGATCGAGGCCGCCACCTGGCGGACCACAGGATGGTCGATGCACATCACCGCGAAGCCGTAGAACGGCAGATGCATGATGAAGGCGCGGAACGCCGCCCGGATCGCCTCGAATGTGCCGAAATGGTCGAGGTGCTCGGGGTCGATATTGGTGACGACGCCGATCTCCGAGGGCAGCCGCAGGAAGGAGCCGTCGGATTCGTCCGCCTCCACCACGATCCACTCGCCCGCTCCGAGCCGCGCGTTCGAGCCCCAGGCGTTGAGGATGCCGCCGTTGATGACGGTGGGGTCGAGGCCGCCGGCGTCCGTCAGGGTCGCCATCATCGTCGTCGTCGTGGTCTTGCCGTGGGTGCCGGCGATCGAGATCCCCCGGCGCGGGCGCATCAGTTCGGCCAGCATCTCGGAGCGGTGGACCACCGGGATCCGCCGCGCCCGTGCCGCCGCCAGCTCCGGATTGTCGCTCTTGATCGCGGTGGAAACGACCACGACGCGGGCGTCTCCAATATTCTCCGCGGCATGACCGACGAAGACGCTCGCGCCCTTGCTCTCCAGCCGGCGCAGATTGGCACCGTCGGAGATGTCGCTGCCCTGAACGGCGTAGCCGAGACCGAGCAGGATCTCGGCGATGCCGCTCATGCCGATGCCGCCGATGGCGATGAAATGGATCGGCCCGGTGTCGGCTGGCGCTCTCATGCGGCGGCCGCTCCGATCGCGCTCGCAGGCATCGCGCGCCCCTCTGCCAGCGCCTCGACCACGTCGGCGAGTGTCTCGGCCGCGAGAGGATTGCCAACCGCCTTCGCGGCCCGGGCGGCGGCAGCGAGCCCTTCGGGGGCGTCCATGCGCGAGACCAATTCGTCGGCGAGGCGATGCGGGGTGAAGGAGGGCTGCGGCAGCAGCCAGCCGCCCTTGGCCTGGGCGAGCGCGGTGGCGTTCAGCAGCTGGTCGTTGTCGATTGCGTGCGGTAGCGGCACCAGCAGTGAGGGCCGCCCGATCACCGCAAGTTCGGCGACGGTGCTCGCGCCCGACCGGGAGATCACCAGATGCGCGCGGGCGATCTGCTCGGGCAGGTCGGCGAAGAACGGCGCCAGCGTCGGCGTGACGCCGATCGCGTCGTAGGCCGAACGCACCCGCTCGATGTCTTCCTCGCGGCATTGCTGGACAATCGAAAGGCGGACGCGATGCGCCTCGTCGAGGCGCGCCACCGCACCCGGCAGGACGTCGGAGAAGATCCGCGCGCCCTGGCTGCCGCCGAACACCAGCAGCCGAAACTCCCCCCCGGGCGCCGGCGGGTCGTAGGGGGTGACCGCCGCGATCACCGCCGCGCGGACCGGCGCGCCGGTGCGCACCGCCTTCGCCGCGTTCGTTTCGCCCAGCATGTGCACCTTGGGAAAACTGGTCGCCACCACGTCCACCCGGTCGGCCAGCATCCGGTTCGCCCGCCCCATCACGGCGTTCTGGTCGTGGATCAGGCACTTCACCCCGCGCAGCGAGGCGGCCATCACCGGGGCCAGCGTCGGATAGCCGCCGAAGCCGGCGACCACCTTCGGCTTCAGCCGGCCGATCAGCAGCATCGCCCGCAGGACGCCGATGCCGAGGATCGTCGCCGTCTTCAGATAGGTCAGCGGGTTGCCGCCCCTGACGGTTGCGGCCGGGATGATGTGGATCTCGCCTGCTGGAAACTTGCCACCGTACCGGTCGCCGCGCTCGTCGGTGACGAGGTCGACCCGCCAGCCGCGCGCGAGCAGCACCTCGGCCAGCGCCTGGGCGGGGAACAGATGCCCGCCGGTGCCGCCGGCAGCCAGCAGGATCAGGCCCTTGCCGGGCGCGCCCGTGGACGATTGGGCATCCGCCATCAGGCCCGCCCTCCCCCGGCATAGGCGAAGCCATAGAGCACCGGCTCCGACTGCGGTCGCCTGCGGGTCAGTGCCAGAACCATGCCCATGGCGTAGCCGAGCGAGATGATCGAGGAGCCGCCATAGGAGATGAACGGCAGCGTCATGCCCTTGGCCGGCATCAGGTGCAGGTTCACCGCCATGTTGATCGCCGACTGCATGCCGAACAGCACGATCAGCCCCGTCACTGACAGGCGGATGAAGGGATCCTGCTCCTTCAGCGCGTGCACGAGCCCGCGCAGCACGACGAACGCGAACACCGCGACCAGGACCAGGCAGACAATGATGCCGTACTCCTCCGCCGTCACGGCGAAGATGAAGTCGGTATGGGAGTCGGGCAGGCTCTGCTTCACCGTGCCCTCGCCGGGACCCCGGCCGAGCCAGCCGCCGCGGACGAAGGACTGGATCGCGGTGTCGACCTGATAGGTGTCGCCAGCCTCGGGGTCGAGGAACCGGTCGATGCGTCCGCGCACATGCGGAATGGTCGCATAGGCCGCGACGATGCCGCCGGCGCCGACACCGCCGAGCCCGACGATCCAGATCCAGGACATGCCGGCGGCGAAGAACATCGCCCCCCACACCAGCACCGCCAGCATGGTCTGGCCGAAGTCAGGCTGCGGCACCAGCAGGCCCGCGAAGGCGCCGAGCATCAGCACGGCGAGCAGGTTGCCCGGCATGTCCGGCCGCTTCAGCCGCTCCGAGAACGCCCAGGCCACCAGCACGACGAAGGCCGGCTTGACGAATTCGGACGGCTGGATGGCGATACCGGCGAAGGAGAACCAGCGCCGGGCACCCTTCACCTCGGCGCCGAACAGGAGCGTCATCACAAGCAGCACGAGGCCGACCAGGAAGACCACCATGGCGAGCCGGCGGATCTGGCGCGGGGGCAGCAGCGAAACGCCGAACATCACCGCCAGCGCCGGGATCACGTAGACCGCGTGGCGCTTAACGAAATGAAAGCTGTCGAGGCCGAGGCGCTGGGCCACCGGCGGGCTCGCGGCGAGCGACAACACCAGGCCGCCGACGATCAGCAAGAGCACGGCCCCCAGCAGCACGCGGTCGACCGTCCACCACCAG
>JAEYRQ010000007.1 GCA_023435545.1 Pseudomonadota bacterium
TTGGTATCCTGATCCAGCCGTTCACTCCCGCCGCCGCCGCACGCCTGCTCGACAGCGTCGGCGCACCCGCCGACGCGCTGAGCTTCGCCAACCTCGGCATGGCGGGGCGCCTCGCTCCGGGGACGACCCTACCGGCACCGACCCCGGTGTTTCCACGCTATGTCGAGGCGGAGGAGGGCGCCTGACGACATGATCGTCGACAGCCACTGTCATCTGGATTTCCCGGACTTCGCGGACGAACTCGACGACGTCGTAGCGCGGGCCCGCGCCGCTGGCGTCGGCCGGATGATCACGATCTGCACCCGGATCCGCCGCTTCGGGCAGGTGAGGGCGGTTGCCGACACCTATCCGGACGTCTACTGTTCGGCCGGCACCCACCCCCACAACGCCGGCGAGGAGACCGACGCCACGCTGGCGGACTATCTGGAGGCCGCTCGCCACCCGAAGGTCGTCGCCATCGGCGAGGCGGGTCTCGACTACCACTACGACCATTCGCTCCGCGAGGCCCAGGCCGCCAGCTTCCGCCTGCAGATCGAGGCGGCCCGTCGCACCGGGCTGCCGCTCGTCATCCATTCACGCGCGGCGGAGGCCGACACCGAGGCGATCCTGCGCGAGGAGATGGACAGGGGCCGGTTCGATGCGATCCTGCACTGCTTCAGCTCCGGGCCGGAACTCGCCAGCGCAGGGGTCGAACTCGGCCTGTTTGTCTCGTTCTCGGGAATCATCACCTTCCAGCGGTCCGACGAACTGCGCGAAATCGCGGCATCGGTCCCCGCAGACCGGCTGCTGGTCGAGACCGACGCGCCCTATCTCGCCCCTGTGCCGCACCGCGGCCGCCGCAACGAGCCGGCCTACGTGGTCGAGACGGCGAAGGTCCTCGCCGAGGTGCGCGGCGTCGACTACGAGACCCTTGCGCGCCAGACGACCGGCAACGTGTTCCGACTGTTCCGTCGAATGCCGGCTCCCGCAGAGATCGCCAACGCCGGATGAGTTGGCGCGCCACCATCCTGGGCGGCGGATCGTCCGCCGGCGTGCCGCGCGTCGCGGGCGGCTGGGGAGCGTGCGATCCGGCCGAGCCGCGCAACCGGCGACGCCGGTGCTCGATCCTGGTCGAGCGAAGCGGCGGGGCAGGGTGCACGACCGTTCTGGTCGACACCTCGCCCGATCTCAGGGAACAGCTGATCGATGCTGAGGTGAGCTGGATCGACGGTGTGCTGATGACGCACGACCATGCCGATCACACCCACGGCATCGACGATCTGCGCCCCATCGTCATCCACAACCGGAAGCGCATCGACGTCTTCATGGAGACCGAGGCGGCGGAACGGATCACCAAGCGGTTCTCCTACTGCTTCACTGCGCCGGACGGCAGTCCGTATCCGCCGATCCTGACGGCTCGCGAGATTATCCCGGGCACGCCCGTGGTGATCGGCGGGGAGGGGGGCGACATTGTCGCCGACCCGTTCCCGCTGCTGCATGGTCCGACCGTCGCACTCGGCTTTCGCTTCGGCGGCCTCGCCTACACACCTGACGTCAGCGACATTCCGGACGAAAGCCTTGACATGCTGGCTGATCTGGACGTGTGGATCGTCGACGCGCTTCGACCGGCACCGCATATCAGCCACTTCAGCCTGGACGACGCGCTGGCGTGGATCGACAGACTGAAGCCGCGGCGCGCGATCCTCACGAACATGCACGTCGACCTGGACTATGCGACGCTGATATCGCGACTCCCGGACGGCGTCGAACCCGCCCATGATGGATTGCAGATCACGTTCCGCGGCTGAAGTCAGGCCGCGGCCTCGTCGTCGCTCGCCCCGGGGATCGCGCTGACGGGAGAGACGATGAAGCAGCGATTCCGCCCGCTGCGCTTCGCCTGGTAGAGCGCCTCGTCGACAGTGCGGAACAAGGTCTCGGCGGTGCGACCATTCTGTGGCCAGAAGCCGATGCCGATGCTGGCGCCGATCGCGACTGCCTCGCCGTCGCGCAGCGGGTAGGGCGATGAGATCGCCGCGATCAGGGACTCCGCCAGTTCGATCGTCTTCTCGCGAAGGCTTTCGGCCCCGTCCACCGGGACGAGAATCAGGAATTCGTCTCCGCCAATGCGCGCGGCTATGGTGAGTGGCGACAGGCACCCTTGGATCCGCCGCGCCACATCCGCCAGCACGCGGTCCCCGACGGCGTGGCCATGCGTGTCGTTGACCTGCTTGAAACCGTCCAGATCAACCTCGAGCGCCGCGAAGGGCCGCCCTTCGGCAACCAGTTCCTCGAACCGTGAGGAGAGCAGCCGGCGGTTGGCCAGGCCGGTCAGGGCATCGTGCAGCGCCAGCTTCTCGAGCCTCGATGTCATCTCGTTGAAGGCGCTGCCAAGCTCACGCAGTTCCGCCGGACCGTCGGCGATGTCGATACGCTTGCCGAACTCGCCGTTCGCCGTCGCGACCGCGGCATCCCGCAACTGCCTGATGGAGCGCAATATGGTCCGCTCGAGAAGGAACCATACCACGAGCGCGGAAACCGCCAGCACGCCCCCGAGCATCGCCAGATCGGCGATAAGCTGGCTCTGCGCGGTCGAGAGGACCTCCTCGTGCGAAACGCCCGCGATGAAGACAATCCCGGTCTCCGGCACGTTTGCCCGGCCGAAGATCCGTTCGACCCCGTCAACATCCGTCATCACCCGAGTGGCCGACGTATCGGCCATCAGGCTCGCCCACAGAGCCTTGAAGCTGTCAGCCGGAATGCCGCCCAAGGCCGTCCCGTCGTTTCGGCGATAGCGGGCGACGAGCCGTCCGTTCGGCCCGTGCAATGCCGCGATGACGACGTTCCCTGTGACCGTCGGCTGGTCGATGATCTGGCTGACCCAGTCGAAGGGCAGATCCATGTGCAGGATGCGCGACTGACCGTCCTCGCCCTGGACATGCGCGGCCGCGCGGACGTCGAGCGATTGCCCGAGCCCCCCGCCGTGGTAACTGATCGTGATGTCGTCGGGCGAGCTGGCTTCGGCCAGGATCGGCGCCATCGCCCATGCCGGATCCAGCGGCTGGCAGGACAGCGTCCCGTCGAGTTCGAGCCGGACCGCTGCCGGTCCGTCGCCTGAGCCTGGCGAACAGTCGTCGCGGAAGTCGTCGTCTGCGACCACCAGCGCAGCCGTCCGGAACAGACCGTTCAGCACCTCGACCTGGTGGCGATGCCTGTCGGCGGCGTCCCGCGCCATCGAACTGACCTGCGCCTCGGCATTGCTGAGCGCGGCGCGACGCTTGGAGTCAATGAATTCGACGACGAGAACCGACGTGGGAATAATCGCGAGAATGACGATCACCGCGAGGTGGGCTCCGAGGCCCGCACGTTTGATCGCTCCGTAAGACAGCGCCATGATATCCGCTTTCCGTCCAGGAAGACTGCCCCGGAGTGTGAGACTGGCAGAGAGGCCCTAAAATCGTCCGCAGGGATTGACTAAAGTTTTATCGACCGGGTTGCCGCGCGTGTCGAGGCGCGAAGTCGATACGCCAATACATTGATCTGGACAAGTAAAGACCCTTACGCCCGAAACTAACATCTGCTCCATAGCCCCCTTCTGGTAGCGCATTTTAGTTCCATAATAT
>JAEYRQ010000019.1 GCA_023435545.1 Pseudomonadota bacterium
GGCGATCGCAGAGTGGGCGATCATTGCCAAGCGATGGCGGCGCTGGTAGGGCAGGCTGCCTGTGCGAACGGCAGCCGCGGCCGATGCCGGCGGCGAGATCACGCGGCGGATTATGAGCGAATTCTGGGTCTTCGGCTATGGTTCGCTGATGTGGCGGCCGGGCTTCGAGCATATCGAGCGGGTCCCCGCCCGCCTGCACGGGCTGCACCGGGCGCTCTGCGTCTACAGCCACGTCCACCGGGGCACGCCGGACCGGCCCGGGCTCGTCCTGGGGCTCGACCGCGGCGGCTCGTGCCGCGGTGTCTGCTTCCGGGTGGCGGAGGACAAGCGCACGGAAACGCTCGCCTACCTCAGGGCGAGGGAGCAGGTGACGATGGTCTACCGCGAGATCGTGCGGCCGGTCGAACTCGGCGACGGCACGCGGCGCATCGTCCAGGCGCTCTGCTACGTGGTCGATCGCAGCCACCCGCAATATGCGGGGCTGCTGCCGCTCGAGCGACAGGTGGAATTTGTCCTGCAGGGGACGGGACAATCCGGGCCGAATGTCGAGTACGTGCTCAACACACTGGCACATATCGAGGAGATAGGAGTCGTCGACCGTCGGCTCGCGGTGATTGCCCGCGCGCTACGCAGCGCGCGCGACGAGACGCTGACTGTCCGGGCGCCGGGCTGACCCGCCGGGGCGCACAGCTCCGCGCAGGTCGCGCAGTACCTCCACGCGAGCAACCGCGCCGCGCGCCAGAAGATGTACATGGGCCTCGGTGGCGCCCGCCGAACGCGCCGCCGCCAGCGCGTCCTCGAAGTGCCGGCCGGCTGCGATCCCGATCCACAGTGCCTCCCGGCGCCCATCCTCATCGACGGCCGCCAGCACAACCGGCGCTCCGGGGAACTCGGCCGCCAGGTCGAGCGGGAACGCCCGCGTCAGATAGCGCTCACCGCTGGCGCCGGTCCAGTAGCGGAACTCGGCGGCGAACGGCATCCCGTCCAAAACCGAGGGGACGAAGGGATCCGAATCGAGAATGCGGAAGGGTGCGCTCATGAGAACAAAGATGGAACGTTGCGTTTCGCTCGTCAATGCCTAGCAGGCATGTGGTTAACACCGTGGCCTACGCAATGGTTCCTACGAAGATTTAATTTCACGCATGTTTCACAAATCGTAATGATGGGACGCAATTGTTTCGCGATCGGGCATCAGGCGCACGTCCGCCAGCCGGAGTCAGCGGTGCAGGCCGTGATATTCGCGGTTCGGGCGCATGTCGGTTGCGGTTGCTACCCTGTTGGACATGTTGAAGAAACCGACTACAGCGGCGATGTCCCAGATGTCGCGATCGCTGAAGCCGGCCCGCCGAAGTGCCTCGCGGTCGGGCTCGTCGATGTCCCACGGACGCTCGGTCAGCTTCCAGGCAAAGTCGAGCATCGCCCGCTGCCGCTGATCGAGATCGGCGACGCGATAGTTCATCACCATCTGCTCGCCGAGTTCCGGATTGCCTGAATACTGCCGGACAGCGGCGCCGTGCGCAGTCAGGCAGTAGTAGCAGCGGTTCACGCTGGACACGACCACCGCGATCATCTCGCGCTCGAGCTTCGAGAGGCCGGACTCGGCGAGCATGAGATCGTTGTACATCCCGGTGAAGGCATCGAGCTTCTCCGGATTGAAGGCATAGGCCCGCAACACGTTGGGCACCATGCCGAGCTTCTCGACACACTTGTCGAAATAGGCCTGCTGCCGTTCGGTCAGCTCGCCCTCGCTCGGCAGTTCCAACGCGATGAGCGGGCCTGCGGCCGCCTGTTCATCTGCCATGTCGCCTCCACCGTGTGATTTTTCTTGGTCGTATCCCGCATGCGGGCAAGAAGCGCCTGCCGGGATTTGTGCTGCGCTGATATCAGGAGCCGCGAGGCCAACCGAATCAAGGGGAAAATCGATGCGGACGATCTCTCGAATAGCCGGCATGGTGCTGGCCGGGCTTGTCGCACTGCAACCTGCAGCCGCCGTGTCCGGCAACTCCGAGGCGGCGCCGACGCCGAAGCGGTGGGCATGGCTCGAGGGCACCGTGTGGTACGTGCCGAAGACGAACCTGCCGGCGATCATGAGTTCGGCAGCGACGTCGGCCGTCATCCCGTTGAGGGACCAGACGGTCTATGTGATCGACGGCTACAAGGACGGCTATTTCTGGGGATATGCCCGCGCCCAGTTTCTGATGCCCAGTGATCCTCCGCGGGTGCCGCCCGACAACGACGATCCGAGTTGCAATCGGCTGGCCGCCTCGGTGACGCCGGAAGGCACGCTCAACCTCTCCTTCGCCCCGATGGGCGACAGCGGCGGCGAGCGCATCACCGGCGTCGGCACGATGCGCAAGCGCGGTGGCGCCTGGGCGATGGAGCTGCAGATGACCACTGGCGACACGGTCCAGGTGACGCACTGGGCCTACATGCGTGCCTGCCCGGCCAAAGGCGGCTGCCCCCTGCCGGCGATCAAGTCGACGGCGAGGGCCTTCGTCGACGTTTGCAGGCGCAGCAACTCGTAGAGCCGCCGAAACATCGACACTGTCCACAAAGTGTCGGAAACTTCCGGGAATCATAAGGGACGGTCCGAACGATTCACGGGAGGGGCTTCATGCCGGAACGAGATCGCGATCGCCGCGACACACTGGTCGACGCGGTGGTCAAGGCGCTGCCGGCGAAGAGCCGCAAGGGTGAACTCGGCGAGTTTGCCCGATGCCTGTTCGCGGACGGGGCGTTCGAGGATCTGACGGTCTACGCCCCGGCCGATCTGGCGCGGCTGGCCGAGAGCGCGTGGCGGTTCGTTGCCACGCGCACCCCGGGCCAGCAGAAGATCCGCGTCTTCAGCCCTGAACTCGGCGAGGCGGCCGACGACAGCGCGCTGGCGTCGGTGACGGTCGTCGAGCTGGCCAACGACAACATGCCGTTCCTCCTCGATTCGGCGATGGCCGAGCTGCAGGAGCGCGGCTACGACGTGCGCCTGGTCCTGCATCCGATCGTCTCGGTGAAGCGCGACAAGAAGGGCCGCCGCACCGGCTTCCTCGGCCGCTCCGCCAAGGGCGAGGGCGTCATCCGCGAGAGCCTGATCCATATCCATGTCGGGCGCATCGACAGCGATCTTGAGCGCCGGCAGACGGCGGCGGCGCTCAGCCGCGTCGACGACGCCGTACGCATCGCCGTCACCGACTGGCGGCAGATGCTGGAGCGCCTCAGGGCGGAGATCGACGGCTACCGCAGCAATCCGCCGCCGATCCCGGTCGAGGAGATCGCCGAGGCGCTCAGCTTCCTCGACTGGATCTGCGACAACAATTTCACCTTCCTGGGCATGCGCGAGTACGCCTTCGTCGGGGGGGTGGCGGAGGGCAAGCTCGAGCGCATCGCGAGTGCCGAGGGCGCCGGGCTGGGCCTCCTGCGCGATCCCGATGTCATGGTGCTCAGGCGCGGGCGCGAATTCGTCGCCTACACCCCGGAACTGCGCGAGTTCCTCATGCAGCCGGTGCCGCTGATCGTCACCAAGGCCAACGTCAAGTCTCCGGTGCATCGGCGCGTGCACCTCGACTATATCAGCGTGAAGACCTTCGACGGAGAGGGCAACCTCACCGGGGAACTCAGGGTGGTCGGCCTGTTCACCGCGTCCGCCTACACGCGCGGGGTGCGCTCGATCCCATACCTCAGGCGCAGGGTCGACCTGGTGATGGAGCGGCTCGGCTTCGATCCCGACAGCCACAGCGGCAAGGCGCTCTTGAACGTGCTCGAGACCTTCCCGCGCGATGAACTGTTCCAGATCGACCAGGAGACGCTGCAGAACTGGGTCGTCTCGATCCTGCAGCTTGGAGAACGGCCGAGGATCCGGGTGCTGTGGCGTGCCGACAAGTTCGACCGCTTCGTTTCGGTGCTGGTCTACGTTCCCCGCGACAGGTTCAACACCGACGTGCGGATCGCCGTGGGCAACCTCCTGGCGGAGACCTTCGAGGGCCGGGTCTCGGCGTTCTATCCCTACTACCCGGAAGGGACGCTTGCCCGGGTGCACTTCATCATCGGCCGCTACGAGGGGACGACGCCGCAGCCCGATACGGCGCGTCTGGAGGCGGAGGTGGCCCGGCAGGTGCGCACCTGGACCGACAACCTCAAGGCGGCGCTCGTCCAGCAGCACGACGAGTTCCGCGCCACCGAACTGTTCCAGCGCTACCGCGAGGCGTTCTCCGGCGGCTACCAGAATCAGTATCCGGCGGAGGTGGCGGTCCACGACATCGAGATCGTCGACCGGCTGGTGGGACAGAGCAACCTCGCCATCGATTTCTACCGATCCGACGTCGACCGGCCGGAGCGGCTCGGACTGAAGCTGTTCAGCCTCGGCCGACCCGTGCCGCTCTCGGAGCGCGTGCCGATCCTCGAGAACATGGGCTTCCGGGTGATCAACGAGCGCACGTTCCGCATCGACCGGCCGGACTTGGACGATCCGGGGCGGGTGTGGCTGCATGACATGTCGCTCGAGCGCGCCGACGGCGCCGCGTTCGATCATGCGCATCTCGATGCTCCGCTCGAAAGCGCGTTCCTGGCCGTTATCCAGGGGCGGGCCGAAAGCGACGGATACAACGCGCTGGTGGTGCGGTGCGGGCTCGACTGGCGGCCGATCTCGGTACTGAGGGCCTATTCGCGCTACCTGCAGCAGGCTCGGGTCCCCTACAGCCAGGACTACATGTGGCGGACGCTGCAGCGCCACACCGACATCGCGGCGCTGCTGATCGAGCTGTTTGTCGCCAGGTTCCAGCCCGACGGCCGCGACACGGCAGCTCGCGATGAGGCCGAAGCGGCGGTGGCCGACAAGATCGAGGCGGCACTGGAGGCGGTTCCGAGCCTCGACGAGGACCGGATCATCCGGCGGATCGTGAACCTGATCCGCGCGACGCTCAGGACGAGCTTCTACCAAAGCGACGCGCACGGCGTGCCGAAGCCGGCGCTCGCCCTGAAGCTCGCCAGCCGCCGGATCGACGATCTGCCCGACCCCCGGCCGCACATGGAGATCTTCGTCTACTCGCCGCGTGTGCAGGGCGTCCACCTGCGTTTCGGCAAGATCGCCCGTGGCGGCTTGCGATGGTCGGACCGGCCGCAGGATTTCCGCACCGAGGTGCTGGGCCTGGTGAAGGCGCAGCAGGTCAAGAACGCGGTGATCGTGCCCGTCGGCGCCAAGGGCGGCTTCGTGCCGGCGAGCCTTCCGGCCACCGGGCGCGAGGCGGTCATGGAAGAGGGCATCGCCTGCTACCGCATCTTCATCGGCAGTCTCCTCGACGTCACCGACAACCTGTCGGAGGCCGATGTCCTGCCGCCGGCGGCGACCGTCCGCCACGACGAGGACGATCCCTATCTGGTGGTGGCCGCCGACAAGGGCACCGCGACCTTCTCCGACATCGCCAACGGCATCTCCGAATCGCGCGACTTCTGGCTGGGCGACGCCTTCGCATCGGGCGGATCCGCCGGATACGACCACAAGAAGATGGGCATCACCGCCCGCGGTGCCTGGGAGGCGGTGAAACGCCATTTCCGCGAGATGGATATCGACATCCAGACGACGCCATTCACGGTCGCAGGCGTCGGCGACATGTCGGGCGACGTGTTCGGCAACGGCATGCTGCTCTCCGAGCAGATCCGGCTGGTGGCCGCCTTCGACCACCGCGACATTTTCATCGATCCGGATCCCGATCCGGCTGCCGCCTTCGCCGAGCGCAAGCGGCTGTTCGAGCTGTCCCGCTCGAGCTGGCAGGACTATTCGCGTGATCTGATCTCCAAGGGCGGCGGCGTGTTCTCCCGGCAGGACAAGGCCATCCCGCTGTCGCCGCAGATGCAGGACCTGTTGAAGCTGTCGCGCAAGTCCGCGACACCCACCGACATCATCTCGGCGATCCTGCGCGCCGACGCCGAACTGCTCTATTTCGGCGGCATCG
>JAEYRQ010000021.1 GCA_023435545.1 Pseudomonadota bacterium
CGGTACGACATGATCCCCCGATGTCGGACTTCGATGCTGCCCAGGTCCGCGAGATCGCAGAGGCGCTGCGCTCGCTCGACGGCGCGCTGCTGCCGATCCTGCACGAACTGAACGACCGCTTCGGCCACGTCGACGAGCGGGCAATCCCGATCGTCGCCGACGTCATGAACCTGACGCGGGCCGAGGTGCACGGCGTCGTGACCTTCTACCACGACTTCCGCCGCGAGCCGGCCAAGCGCCACGTCGTCAGGCTCTGCCGCGCCGAGGCCTGCCAGTCGCTGGGCGCCGACCGCCTCGCCGACGAGCTTCAGGCCGCGCTCGAACCCGGCGCCGATGTCACCGTCGAGGCGGTCTACTGCCTCGGCAATTGCGCGCTGTCGCCGGCGGCGATGGTCGACGGCAAGCTCTACGGCCGGGTGAACAGGGACGCCGTGCTGGCGCTGGTGCGGGAATGACCGCCGGGCGCGTCTACGTTCCCGCCGATGCTGCGGCGCTGTCGGTCGGCGCCGGCGATGTCGCCCGCGCTATCGAGGCGCTGGTCGCTGCCGGCAAGGCTGATGTCACCCTCGTGCGCACCGGCTCGCGCGGACTGTTCTGGCTGGAGCCGCTGATCGAGGTCGATACGCCCAAGGGGCGCCTCGGCTTCGGGCCGGTCGGCGTCGACGACGTCGCGGACATTCTCTCTGCCGGCCCGGAGCACCGGCTGTGCGTCGGCCTCGTCGAGCAGATCCCCTGGCTGAAGAGCCAGCAGCGCGTCACCTTCGCCCGCTGCGGCGTCATCGATCCGCTGTCGCTTGCCGATTACGAGGCGCATGGCGGGCTGAAGGGCCTGCGCCGCGCGCTCGACATGGCGCCCGACGCGATCGTCGAGACGGTCACCGCCTCGGGCCTGCGCGGCCGGGGCGGCGCGGGCTTTCCGACCGGCATCAAGTGGCGGACGGTCGCCGGCGCTCAAGCCGACCGCAAATACATCGTCTGCAACGCGGACGAGGGCGACAGCGGCACCTTCGCCGACCGTATGCTGATGGAAGGCGATCCGTTCCTCCTGATCGAGGGCATGGTCATCGCCGGGCTCGCCGTCGGCGCGGCCAAGGGCTTCATCTACCTGCGCTCGGAATACCCGCACGCCTTCCGCAAGCTCCGCAAAGCTATCGCGGCGGCCCATGCCGGCGGCCTGCTCGGTCCCGACATCCTCGGCAGCGGGCGCGGCTTCGACCTGGAGGTCAGGCTCGGCGCCGGTGCCTATATCTGCGGCGAGGAGACCTCGCTGCTGGAAAGCCTGGAGGGCAAGCGCGGGCAGATCCGCCCGAAGCCGCCGCTGCCGGCCCTGCAGGGCCTGTTCGGGCGCCCGACGGTGGTCAACAACGTGCTGTCGCTGGCAGCCGTACCGACCATCCTGGCCGAGGGCGCCGAATTCTATCGCGACTTCGGCATGGGCCGGTCACGCGGCACCATGCCGATCCAACTCGCCGGCAACGTGAAGCGGGGCGGGCTGATCGAGCGCGCCTTCGGGCTGACGCTCCGCGAGATCGTCGAGGACTATGGCGGCGGCACCCTGACCGGGCGTCCGGTCCGTGCGGTGCAGGTCGGCGGACCGCTTGGCGCCTATTGGCCGGTGAGCCTTCTCGACACGCCGTTCGATTACGAGGCATTCGCCGAACATGGTGGTATGATCGGGCATGGTGGGGTGGTGGTGTTCGACGACAGCGTCGACCTGTTGCGCCAGGCCCGCTTCGCGCTCGAGTTCTGCGCCATCGAATCCTGCGGCAAGTGCACGCCCTGCCGCATCGGATCGACCCGGGGCGTCGAGACCATGGACAAGATCGCCCGCGGCGACCGCGTCCCGGACAATGTCGAGCTCGTGCGCGACCTCTGCGAGGTGCTGCGCGACGGTTCGCTGTGCGCGCTCGGCGGTCTGACGCATGTGCCGGTGCTGAGCGCGCTCGACCACTTCCCGGAAGATTTCGAGCGCCAGCCCGCAGTGGCCGCCGAGTAAAGGGAGATCGCCATGACCGCGGCCCTGAACCACGACTACGGCACCCCCGCCCGGACCTCGGAGCGGACGGTGAGCCTCGAGATCGACGGCTTCGCGGTGACGGTACCCGAGGGTACGTCGCTGATGCGCGCGGCCGCGCTCGCCGGCATCAAGGGGCCGAAGCTCTGCGCCACCGACACGCTGGAGCCGTTCGGCTCGTGCCGGATGTGCCTCGTCGAGATCGAAGGCAGGCGCGGCACGCCCGCCTCCTGCACCACGCCGGCCGAGGCCGGGATGAAGGTCGCGACCCAGACCGACCGGCTGGCGAAGCTCCGGCGCGGGGTGATGGAGCTCTATATCAGCGACCATCCGCTCGACTGCCTGACCTGCGCGGCCAATGGCGACTGCGAATTGCAGGACATGGCCGGCGCGGTGGGCTTGCGCGAGGTCCGCTACGGCTATGACGGCGCCAGCCACCTGGGGCAGGAGAAGGACGAGTCGAACCCCTATTTCACCTTTGATCCGTCGAAGTGCATCGTCTGTTCGCGCTGCGTGCGCGCCTGCGAGGAGCAGCAGGGCACCTTCGCGCTCACCATCGACGGCCGCGGCTTCGCCTCGCATGTTTCAGCCGGCATGGACGAGGACTTCCTCGGTTCGGAATGCGTCTCCTGCGGCGCCTGCGTCGCCGCCTGTCCGACGGCGACGTTGAGCGAGAAATCGATCATCGAGATGGGCCAGCCGCAGCGCGAGGTGCTGACGACCTGTGCCTATTGCGGCGTCGGCTGCTCCTTCGTCGCCGAACTCCAGGGCGACCGCGTGGTGCGGATGACCCCCTACAAGGACGGCAAGGCCAATCACGGGCACTCGTGCGTCAAGGGCCGCTTCGCCTGGGGTTATGCCACCCACAGGGACCGCATCACCACGCCGATGATCCGCGCCTCAATCGACGAGCCGTGGCGTGAGGTGAGCTGGGAGGAGGCGATCGCCTACGCGGCCTCCGAGTTCAAGCGCATCCAGGCGAAGTACGGTCGCGGGGCGATCGGCGGCATCACCAGCTCGCGCTGCACCAACGAGGAGACCTACCTCGTCCAGAAGCTGATCCGCGCCGGCTTCGGCAACAACAACACGGATACCTGCGCGCGTGTCTGCCACTCCCCCACCGGCTACGGCCTGAAGACCGCGTTCGGCACGTCTGCCGGGACGCAGGACTTCGATTCGGTGATGCAGGCCGACGTCATCATGGTGATTGGCGCCAACCCGACCGATGCCCATCCGGTGTTCGCCTCGCAGATGAAGCGGCGCCTGCGCCAGGGCGCGAAGCTGATCGTCGCCGATCCGCGCCGCATCGACCTGGTGCGCACGCCGCATGTCGAGGCCTCGCACCACCTGCAGCTTCGGCCCGGCACCAATGTCGCGCTGATCAATGCGCTCGCCCATGTGGTGGTGACGGAGGGGCTGGTTGACGAGGCCTATGTCGCCGAGCGTTGCGATCCGATCGACTTCGGCATCTGGCGCGAGTTCATCCTGCGGCCGGAGAATTCGCCCGAGGCGGCCGAGGCCGTCACCGGCGTGCCGGCGGCGGAAATCCGCGCCGCCGCGCGCCTCTATGCGACCGGCGGCAACGCCGCCATCTACTACGGCCTCGGCGTGACCGAGCACAGCCAGGGCTCGACTATGGTGATGGGCATGGCGAACCTCGCCATGATCACCGGCAACCTCGGCCGGCGCGGTGTCGGCATCAACCCGCTGCGCGGCCAGAACAACGTGCAGGGCTCGTGCGACATGGGCTCGTTCCCGCACGAACTGCCGGGCTACCGGCACGTCTCCGACGACGCGGTGCGCCATACCTTCGAAGCCGATTGGGGCGTACCGCTCGATCCGGAGCCGGGCCTGCGCATCCCCAACATGTTCGATGCCGCGCTCGACGGGTCGTTCATGGGCCTCTACGTGCAGGGCGAGGACATCGCGCAGTCCGATCCCAACACCCAGCATGTGACGGCGGCGCTCAAGGCGATGGAATGCGTCGTGGTGCACGACCTGTTCCTCAACGAGACCGCCTCCTTCGCCCATGTGTTCCTGCCCGGCGCCTCGTTCCTGGAGAAGGACGGGACCTTCACCAACGCCGAGCGGCGCATCAACCGGGTGCGGCAGGCGATGAAGCCGATGTCCGGCATGGCCGACTGGGAGGCGACCATGGCGCTGTCCAACGCCATGGGCTACCCGATGCACTACAGCCACCCCTCGGAGATCATGGACGAGATCGCCCGCCTGACGCCGACCTTTGCCGGCGTCAGCTATGATCTGCTGGACCGGATGGGCAGCGTCCAGTGGCCGTGCAACGAGGCGGCGCCGGAAGGCTCGCCGATCATGCATGTGGGCGGCTTCGTGCGCGGCAAGGGCAAGCTGATGATCACCGCCTACGTGCCGACCGACGAGCGCACCGGACCGCGCTTCCCGCTGCTGCTGACCACGGGCCGCATCCTCACCCAGTACAATGTCGGCGCCCAGACGCGACGCACCGAGAACGTCACCTGGCACGAGGAGGACGTGCTGGAGATCCATCCCCACGATGCGGAGAACCGCGGCATCCGCGACGGCGACCGGGTGGCGCTGGCCAGCCGCACCGGCGAGACGAGCCTGCGTGCCCGGATTTCGGAACGGGTTCAGCCCGGCGTCGTTTACACGACGTTCCACCATCCCGAGAGCGGCGCCAACGTGGTCACCACCGAATTCTCCGACTGGGCGACCAACTGCCCGGAATACAAGGTCACCGCGGTCGAGGTGCGGCCGACCAACCGCTGGGCCGACTGGCAGCTCGAATACGAGGACTTCCGCGAGCGCACGACCCATATCGAGGCGGCGGAGTAGTGATGGGCATGATCCTCGAGCGCCCCGCGGTGGCCTCGACGGTCATCGACCGCATCGAGGACGGCGTGTGGTCCGGTGCCGACGACCAGGTCGCCGTCGAGGTGCCGATTGCGCTGGTCTACAACGACCACAGCCATGCCGTGATGATGGCGACGCCTCGGGATCTGGAGGACTTCGCCTGCGGCTTCTCGATCGCCGAGGGTCTGGTGGAGTCGGTGGACGAAGTGCTGGCCGTAAGGCCCGCGCCCAGGGGCGCCGGCTACAGCCTCGCGATCGACATCCCGGACGAGCGCGGCAAGGCGATCGCCGGCCGGGCCCGCAGCATGGCGGGGCGCACGGGCTGCGGCCTGTGCGGGATCGCCGACATCGCCCAGGCCATGCGGCCGCTGCCGATGACGCCGGATTCCGATCCCGTTCGGCTGGAGGCGCTGTCCCGGGCATTGTCTGCGCTGCCGGCGGCGCAGGTTCTGAACCGCGAGACGGGCGCGCTGCACGCCGCGGCATTCGCCGCTGGCGACGGGGAACTGCTGCTGGTGCGCGAGGATGTCGGCCGGCACAATGCGCTGGACAAGGTGATCGGCGCCGCCGCGCGGGCCGGGCTCGATCCCGCATCGGGCTTCATCGTCGTCACCAGCCGCTGCAGCATGGAAATGGTGCAGAAGACGGCCACCTTTGGCTGCCCCATCCTCGTCGCCATCTCAGGCCCGACATCCCTGGCGATCGAACTGGCCGACCGCAGCAACCTGACGATCGCGGCGTTCGCCCGCGGCAGCCGCATCAACCTCTACACCCATCCGCAGCGGGTCGCCTGACATGGAAGCCGCCAGCCTGGTCCGCATGGCCAACCAGATCGCCGCCTTCTTCGCCGCCTATCCCCACGATCAGGCCGTCACGGCGACGGCCGAGCATATCCGCCAGTTCTGGGACCCGCGCATGCGGGCGCAACTCAATGCGCTTGTCGAGGTCGGCGGTGACGGCCTGACCGACGTCGCGCTCGCTGCCGCCGCGCACCTCCGCGACGAGGCGACGCGGCCGGCCGACGCGGGCTAGACCGGCCGCGCCATCATCGTCGAGGGCAGCCACGTGGCGATGCCGGGGAAGGCCAGCAGCAGCGCGAGGCCGAGCATCAGCAGCACCACGTAGGGGCCGACGCCGCGCATGATCTCCTCGATCGGCGCGCGCGTGATCGCCTTGATCGTGAACAGGTTCATGCCGACCGGCGGCGTGATCAGCGCCAGTTCGAGGTTGATCATCAGCAGCACGCCGTACCAGATCGGGTCGATGCCGAGCGTCGCCAGCACCGGCAGCACCACCGGCGTGGTGATCAGGATGATCGAGATCGTCTCCAGGAACATGCCGAGCACGAAGATCACGGCCATCAACGCGATCAGGAACTGGATCTGCGACAGGTCGTAGTGGGTGACCAGCCCCACGATCTCCTGCGGCACCCGCATCAGCGTGAGCACGTGGCCGAACACGGCGGCACCCGCGAGGATCATGAAGATCATCGCCGAGGTGCGGGCCGCATCCATCGCCGCGCCCCAGATGTCGGCGGGGCCGAGCGTGCGGTAGACGAGGACGGCGATCAGCAGCGCGGCAAGAGCGCCTGCGCCGGCCGCCTCGGTGGCGGTGAACACGCCCATATACATGCCGCCCAGCACGAACACCGGCAGCAGCAGCGCCCAGACCGAGCGCCACAGCGCGCAGGCCATCTCGCGCAGGCTGGCGCGGGGCGGGCGCTCGATATGGCGGTTGGCGAAGAGGTCGTAGCCAACGCAGAAGGCGGCGAACAGCGCGGCGATCATGAGGCCGGGGATGACGCCGGCGATGAACAGCCGCCCGATCGAGGCATCCGCCACCACGGCATAGAGCACCATCGGGCCGGACGGTGGGATCAGGATGCCGAGCGTGCCGCCGCCGGCCACCACGCCGTATGCGACGCGCGGCGAATAGCCGTAGCGGATCATCTGCGGGATGGCGACGGCGCCGATGGTGAGCGCGGTGGCGACCGACGACCCGGAGATCGCCGCGAAGATGGTGCAGGCGGCGACCGTTGCGACGCCGATGCCGCCGGGCAGGTGGCGCAGCAGCGTGTGGGCGGTGCCGTAGAGATCGTCCACCACCTTGCCGCGGATCATGAAGTGCGCCATCAGCGTGAACAGCGGGATCGCGACCAGCAGATAGATGTTGAGCTTGCCGAAGACGATCTCGCCCAGCGCCCCGAAGCCGCCCTCGTGCAGGTAGCTGAGCGTGCCGCCGACCAGGCCGAGCGCGGCGAAGACCGGTATTCCGGTCAACAGCACCAGGATCAGGATGCCGAGGATGACGAAGAAGGTCACTTCGGCGGCTCCGCCGGATGCTGCTGGCCGGGCCGCGGCAGCTCTACGTCGGCGCTGAGGCCGAGGCCGAGGCGCAGCAGGCTGCCGGCCGCCGCGACCGCCAGCAGGCCGCCGCCGATCGGCACCAGAAGCTGCGGCAGGTGCATCGGCACGGCGAGGTAGCCGGTCGAGCGGATGCCGAGCATCTGGGTGAAGGCCACCGTGTCGAGGCCGGCGATCACCAGCACTGCGCCGACCACCATGACGGCTGCGAGCGCGAGGGCGGAGGCGAACGGCTTGGCGCGGGCGGGCAGCCGGTCGGTGAGAAGATCGAGCGAGATGTGCTCGCCGCGCCTGAGCGCATCGGCTGCGCCCATCATCACGATGGCGACCAGCAGGTAGCCGACCAGTTCGTCGACCCAGGGCACCGGACGGCCGACGAGGTAGCGCATCGCCACCGAATAGGCGACGAGCGCGAAGCTCGACAGCAGCATCGCCGCCGAGACGGCAAGGCCGAGCCAGCAGGCCGCGCCGACCAGCCTGTCGACGGCGATAAGCAGTCGGCGCATGGGTGTCGTCCCGGGAAGCGCCCCCGGCCGCCCGCTGCCGGGCGGGGGTCTATGGGAACAGAATCGGGCTCAGAGCTTGCCGACGGCGTCGATCAGCTTCTGCGCGTCGGGGCTCGAGGCGATGAAGGCGTCCATCACCGGCGGCTGCATCACCGCGGCGAAGGCGTCGGCCTCCTCCGGCGTCTGGATGTGCAGCGTCATGCCCTCGTCCTGAAGCTGCTTGATCGCGGCCTCGGCGGTCTCCTCGGTCAGCGGGATCGACTGCTTCTCGGCGTCGAGCGCGGCGGCGCCGATCGCCTCGCGGATATCCTCGGGCAGGCCGTTCCACCAGGTCGGATTGACGTAGAGGTGGAAGTACACGGTGAAGAACGGGGCGACCGTGCCGTAGTCCTGCACCTCGAAGAACTTGCGGCTGTAGGCGGCCGACACGTCGGTCAGGCCGGCATCGATCACCCGAGTCTGCAGCGCCTGGTAGACCTCCGAGCCGGGCATCGCGGCAGGCGCCGCGCCGGCGGCGGCAAGCCCCTCGTCGACGAGCTTGTTGAGGCCGCGGATCTTGACACCCTTGAAGTCGTCGAGCGTCACCAGCGGCTTGTCACCGGAGGTGAAGATCGACTGACGGGTCGTGTAGAACCAGGCGATGTTCTTGACGCCCTTCTCCTCCAGCTTCTCCTCGAGGATGCCCGCCGCCTCGGAGCCGGGAAAGCTCTCGATGCGGGCAAGGTCGGTGAAGTAGTAGGGAATGGTGACGACGTTCATCTCGGGGATGGTGTTGCCCCACTGGAAATTCACCGAGATCGCACCCTCGACCTGGCCGCGCGCGACCGCCGGATGGTTCTGGTCGGGCTGGAACGCCTGATTGGCGCCGAAGACCTGAACGTCGACGCGACCGTCGGTGCGCTTCTCGACGTCGGCGGCAAAATCCTCGACCAGCTTGGCGATATGATGGCCTGGCGGAAGCTGGTGGCTGATGCGGAACTCGATCTCGGCGGCCTGGGCGGCACCGCCAAGCGCCACCGTTACCGCGACGGCGCATACCAATGTCCTGAAACCCATGATGTCAGTCCTCCCTGATTTTCTTGGTGGAACGGCGCGGCTCACGCCCGCCGCCGGCTCTTGTCTTCCAGACGCTGCCTGGCGAAATCGAGATCGTCCTGCTCGCGCTCCCGCAACTCCGGCAGGCCGACGAGCGCGTTGAAGCGGTCGAAGTCGTAGATCTCCTGGGCGATCGCGTCGGTCGTGCCGTCACGCCTTAGCGTGGCGAACAGCCGCTCCGCCATTGCCGCGACCGCATAAGGCAGGGCGACCGGGAAGGCGACGACGGCGTAGCCGATCTCCTCCAGCCGGGCGGCCGGCAGCAGCGGCGTCATGCCGCCCTCGATGTTGTTGGCCATGGTGGGCGCGGGGATCTCGGTGCAGATCCGCCGCATGTCCGCTTCGGTGCGCGGCGCCTCGACGAAAACGATGTCGGCGCCGACCTCGCGGTAGAGACAGCCGCGCTCGATGGCATCGTCGAGACCGTTGACGGCGAGCGCGTCGGTGCGGGCCATGATGACGAGATCGCCGTCGACGCGGGCGTCCAGCGCCGCCTTCAGCTTGCCGACCATTTCCTCGGCCGGCACCACCGCCTTGCCCGGCATGTGGCCGCAGCGCTTGGGGAACAACTGGTCCTCGATGAACAGCCCGGCGACGCCGGCCCGCTCGTAGGCGCGCACGGTGCGGCGGACATTGGTGACGTTGCCGAAGCCGGTGTCGCCGTCGGCGAGCAGCGGCACCGAAACCGCATCGCAGATCCGCGTGTAGTGCTCGGCCATCTCGGCGAGGCCGAGCTGTGAGGTATCCGGTTCGCCGAGCAGCGCCGCGGTGCTGGCATAGCCGCCGCATGTGATCGCCTCGAATCCGGCACGCTCCGCGATCCGCGCGGTCAGCGCGTCCTGGACGCCGGGAAGCACGAGAATCTCGGGCGCTTCGACGAGCTGGCGCAGGCGGGTGGTGGGTCTCATGCCGTCTTCTTCGTGTGCTTTGGTCTGTGGTTTCGGCGATAGTGGCCGCCCGGTCCGGCAAGCGCAACCCGCTGGCGGTTTCGAAATGGCGGATCGGATCAAAGCCTGGGCGACGGATGCCCGACATTTGGGCACGTTGCGCGAACGTGTTTGGATATCTTCCCCCCGCGGGCCGCCGGGGCGGGGCCCATGGACGCACCACGGGGGAATCATGACGACCGGCGGAAATGCTTACGAAGGAGGACGCCTCAACCTGCCCTTCGTCGGGCTGTGCAGCTTCGGCAAGTGGCCGTATGTGGAGGACTGGGACCGGCTGGAGGCCGACGTCGCGATCCTCGGCGCGCCTTTCGACATGGGAACACAGTGGCGCGCCGGCGCCCGCTTCGGCCCGCGCTCGATCCGCGAGGCCTCGACGCTGTTCTCCTTCGGCCACGGCGGTGCCTACGACCACGAGGACGACGTGGTCTATCTGCCGGCCGGGCGATTCCGGCTGGTCGACATCGGCGATGCCGACATCATCCACACCGACACCATCGGCAGCCATGCCAACATCCGCACCGGAGTGGGCAATATCCTCAAGGCGGGGGCGCTGCCGGTGGTGCTGGGCGGCGACCATTCGGTCAACATCCCCTGCATCGACGCCTTCGAGGGGCAGGAGCCGTTCCACCTCGTCCAGATCGACGCGCATCTCGACTTCGTCGACGAGCGGCACGGGGTGCGCTACGGCCACGGCAACCCGATGCGCCGCGCCGCCGAGAAGCCGTATGTGACCGGCATCACCCAGATCGGCATCCGCAACGTCTCCTCGACCGCGCGCGAGGGCTACGAGGCGGCCCGGGCGATGGGGTCCGACATCCTGTCGGTGCGCCAGTTCCGCAAGGCCGGGGTGGAGGCGGTGCTCGACCGAATCCCGGCGGGGGCGCGCTACTACGTGACGGTCGACATCGACGGCTTCGATCCCTCGATCGCGCCGGGGACGGGGACGCCGTCGCATGGCGGGTTCCTCTACTACGAGGTGCTGGAGCTGCTGGCGGGCCTTGCGGCGCGCGGCGAGATCGTCGGCCTCGATCTCGTCGAGGTGGCGCCGGACTATGACCCGACAGGATCGACGCCGATCCTCGCCGCGCAGCTGCTGATGAACGTCATCGGACGCATCCTGCACCAGCGCGACCTGCGCGGGGGAGAGGGGCGATGATCCGCAATCCGGTGCCCTGGCCGAACGGGGCGCGGTGCGCCTGCTGCCTGACCTTCGACATGGATGCCGACAGCCTCGTGCATCTGGAGCATCCCGGCGAGGGCTACCGGCGGGTCTCGGCGGTCTCGATGCTGCGCTACGGCCCGACGGTGGCGGTCCCGCGCATCGTCGAGACCTATCGCCGGCTCGGCATCCGTCAGACCTTCTTCATCCCCGGTTGGTGCATCGAGCAGTATCCGGCGGCCGTCGAGGCGATCCTCGAGGGCGGCAACGAGATCGCCCATCACGGCTGGATCCACGAGAACCCGCTGGAGCAGAGCCGCGAGCAGGAGGCGCACTGGCTCGACCGTGGCATCGAGACGATCGTGCGGGTCACCGGGCGCCGGCCGCGCGGCTGGCGGGCGCCGCTCTACAACTTCTCGGACAATTCGCTCGATCTCTTGCTGGAGCGCGGCTTTGCCTACGACGCATCGCTGATGGGCGACGACGTGCCCTACCTGATCGACCGCCTACCACGCGCGTCGGATCGAGGCGGGCACGACCGCGCAGATGCAGCCGGACGTGCGGCTGCTGGTGGAGATGGGCCGGCTGGTCACCGGACCGGACTACATCCAGGCCGAGCGTTTCCGCCGGCGTCTGTGCGAGCGCTTCGCGCAGGTGTTCGAGGCGGTCGACGTGGTGGTCGGCCCGACGACGCCGCTGACCGCCTGGCGCAGCGGCGAGACCAGCGTCGAACTCGGCGGGCGAACAGAAAGCGCGCTCGCCGCGTCCTGGCGCTTCACCTATCCCTGGAACCTGATCGGCGCGCCTGCGATCAGCATCCCCTGCGGCCTCGACTGGCAGGGCCTGCCGATCGGCCTGCAGATCGCCGGCGCCCCGTTCGACGAGGCCTCGGTCATCCGCTGCGCGGCGGCGCTGGAGGCCGCGAACGGCTTTCCGGCGCGCGCGCCCGATGCCTATCAACCTGCGGGGACGTCGGCCGGGCGGTAGCGGCGGCCGAGGGGAATGCGGCTGCCGGCGTAGACGAAGCGGTTGACCGTCACCACCGCGGTTCCCGACCAGGTGCGGCGGTAGAGCAGCGGGCAGGGCTCGCCCGGCGCGAGCCGCAGGGCCGCGGCGGTGGCCTCGTCGGCCGCGATCGCCGTGATGATGTGCTCGATCTCGGTGACCGGGGTCTGCGCCTGCAGGTACTCGAAGGTGGTCATGCGGGTGAAGTCCTGCCGGTCGTAGTGCGGCGCGAAGTCGGGATTGACGTGGCGCTCCTCGAGCTGGACCGGCAGGTCGTCCTCGAAATGCACCACCAGTGAGCGGAACACCGGCCGGGTGCGGGCGAACTCGAAGGCGGCGGCGAGGTCCGGCGTCGCGGTGACGCGCTCCAGCGCCAGCACCTCGGCGCGGTGCCGGTTGCCGCGCGCGGTGATCTCCTCTGAGATGTCGCGAATCTCCATCAGCGCCGAACGCGGCTTCGGCGGGGCGATGAAGGTGCCGACGCCTTGTATGCGCACCAGGACGCCAGCCGCCGCGAGCTCGCGCAGCGCCCGGTTGACCGTCATCCGCGAGACGCCGAGCGAAGAGACCAACTCGTTCTCCGACGGCAGCCGCCGCCCATGGGCCCATGCGCCGGCGCCGATGTTGCGCAGGATGAAACCCTTCACCCGCTCGTAGAGCGGACCGTCGGTGTCGGAGAGCGATGTCATCCGGGCTCCGGGCCGGGCGGCAAGAGGTCCGGCCGCACGATGGTTTTGAGCCCCTTCGCCTCGCCGGCGAGCAGTCTGCGGTAGGCCTCGGGGATGGCCTCGATGGCGATCTCGGCATCGATCAGCCGGCGGATCGAGGGCGCGAGGCGCGGCAGCATGGCGATCGCCTCGGGAAGCTCGCCGACAAAGGCGCTGCATCCCTCCAGCGACAGCTCCCGCTCGACGATCAGGTTGGGGTCGATGTCGAGACGACCGTGGAAGATGCCGACCAGGGCTATGCGCGCGCCGGCGGCCACCCGGTCGATGACGGTGGCGAGCGCATGGACGCTGCCGGTCGCCTCGATGGCGTGGAAGATGGCAGGATGGCCGGTCAGGTCGCCGGCGAGCGAAACCGGTTCGGCGCCGGTCACCTCGGCGACCAGCGCCAGCCGGTCGGGATTGCGGTCGGCGATCAGGACCGGGCCGGCGCCGATGTCGCGCAGCAGGAGCGCCGCCAGCCCGCCGATCGGGCCGCAGCCGGCGACCAGCACCGGGTCTCCCGCACCGGCGCCGAGCCTACGCACCGCGTGCAGGGCAACGGCCAGCGGCTCGGCTGTCGCCGCAACGGCCGGATCGAGCGCTGGATCGACTTTGTGCAGCAGGCGGGCCGGCAGCACCACCTCCTCGGCGAAGCCGCCGTCGCAGACCTCGCCGACGAAGCCGAGAGACGCGCAGAGATTGTGCCGGCCGGCGCGGCAGGCCGGGCAGGTGCCGCAGAAGATGCGGGAATCCGCGACCACCGCGTCGCCCTCGGCGAGGCCGGTGACGCCCGCGCCCATCGCGGTGACGATGCCGGCCAGTTCATGGCCTGGCGTCGAGGGCACGCGGCTGATCCACATGCCCGTCCGGTAGTTGTGCAGGTCGGAGCCGCAGATGCCTGCCGCCGTCACCCGGCAGCGCACCCAGCCGTCTGCCGGATCGCCCGGCGCCGGGACATCCTCGATGCGGAGCTCGCCGATGCCGTGCAGTCGTGCCGCGCGCATGGTCCGGGCTCCGGTCACTTGGATTTCAGGAAGATGTCGAGGCCGACGAGGCGGTCGAGCAGGGCGATGGCGAGCGCGGCGACGGCGATGAAGACGACCGAGATCGCCGCGAGGTCGGGCGTGATGATCGAGCGGATCGAATTGTAGATCTGCACCGGCAGGGTGACGATCCGGGCGTCGACCAGCAGCAGACTCACCAGGAACTCGTTCAGCGCCAGGATGAACATCAGGAGCGAGCCGGTGATGACGCCGGGCATGACGGCTGGCAGCGTCACCATCAGGAATGTCTGGACGGGCGGGGCGCCGCAATTGGCGGCGGCGTTCTCGATGTCCGGATCGAGCGCGTTGACGCTCGCCACCACCGGCCAGATCATGAAGGGCAGGTTGATGACGCAGACCGCGATGCCGATCGGCCAGAGCTGGCCGAGGAGGCGCATCTCGCCAAAGATCAGCATCAGCCCGATTCCCGAGCCGATCAGCGGGATGGTGAAGGGCAGCAGCAGGTAGATCTGGATCGTCTTCTCGAAGCGGATCCGGTACTTGGCCAGCGCGATGCCGGCCAGCGTTCCGACCGGGAGCGCGATGATGACGCAGATGGTCGCCACATAGAGCGAGCGCAGGAAGGCCTGCCGGAGCCCGGCGGCGCCGAGGATCGCCTCGTACCACTTCAGCGACAGGCCCTGCGGCGGGAAGGTGATGATGTTGCCTGCGGTGAAGGAGGCGCCGAGCACGACGATGGTCGGCGCCGACAGCACCACGACGCAGATCCCGACGATCGTCCAGAGCAGGACCGCCTTGCCGCGCGCCGAGGTCATGGCGCCCTCCGCCCGCGCAGGCCGAGCGTGCCGGTGCCGACCAGCGCGAAGATGATGCCGACCAGCGTCGAGCCGACGGCGACCAGCAGCAGCGCCAGCGTGGCGCCGAGGCCGGCATCGGAGGTGCGGAAGAACTGGTCGTAGATGGCGTTGGCGATGAAGTCGTTGCCGCCGCCGCCGAGGATCGCGGGGATGGCGAAATCCGTCAGCGACAGGGTCAGCACCACGATGCCGGCGCCGACCAGGCCAGGCTTCGCCATCGGGATCGTGACGTGAACGAAGGCGCGGATCCAATTCGCGCCCAGCGACTCGGCGGCCCGCTCGGTGTCCTCGGGGATCGCGGTCAGCGCCGGGGCGAGCATCAGCACGGCGAAGGGCAGCATGTACTGAACCAGCCCAAAAATGACCGCGGGATAGTTGTAGATCAGCCGGTAGGGACCGAGTCCGACGAGGCCGAGCGCCTCGTTCACCAGCCCCTGGTTGCCGAGGATGATCAGCCAGCCATAGGCGCGTACGACTTGACCGATGAAGAAGGGCAGGAACAGCGCGATCAGCAGCAATTTCCGCATCGTGCCCGAGCAGGTGCGCACCATCACGTAGGCGTAGACGAAGGCGAGCGGCAGGGTGATCGCTGTGACGATCGCCGCGCCCGTCAGGCTGCGGATCGAGACGTTGGTGAACAGCGGTTGGGTGACGGCACGGCGGTAGTTCTCCAACGTGTAGTCGTCCGACAGGAGGAAGGTCGATCGGTCGAGCGTCCTCAGACTCGTGTCCGCCATCTCGACCAGTCCGGCAGCCAGCAGCCCGATCAGCAGGATCGCCGGCAGCAGCATCACATAGGGCAGGGCGGGCGCGAATCTGCGCGGCCAGACGGCGGCCGCCACGGCCTCCGCCGCGTCGAGGACGCGCCAGCGGATCGGATAGGCAGCAGCGGAACTGCGCATCGGCCTTGTGTCGCCTTTCAGTTCATCATGCGCCGCGGTGCCCACTTCCGGCCCATCGAGGGCCGGTCGCGGACTGCCCCGCACCCGCCGCTTTGCGGCAACCTCTCCCCGCCAGGGGCGAGGTGGCCGCGCGTGGTCCGCGTCACTGCCAGTCGCGAAGCGTCCGTACTCGCTGTAGCGGTGATGCCGGTCACTTACCTCTCTCCTGGCGGGGAGAGGTCGGGCCGAAGGCCGGGTGTGGGGGCGCGGGCGGTTGCAGGCCGGATGCTGCGGCCGACTGCCCCCCTTCGCGTTCCCGGTCAGCTCTGCATGATCTCCTTGAACTTTGCGAACCAGTCGGACTGGTGCTCGACCTGGACCTGCGGCGGGACCAGCAGCAGCTTGGCGAAGTCCTCCGGCTTGACCGGGTAGGAGGGGTCGCCGACGAGGTCGGCCGGGGGCGTCAGGCCGGGGTAGACACCGGGCAGGCCGAGGCCGTCGAGCCAGACCTGCTGCGCATCCTTCGTCAGGGCGAAGTCGATGTACTGCTTGGCCCAGTAGAGCTCGTTCTCCGGCAGACCCTTGGGAATCCACAGCCCGTCGGTGTCGACCTTCGCTCCCTCCTCGGGAACCGTCCAACTCACCGCGATGCCGTTCTTCTTCGCCTCGCGGGCGTTGGAGCTGATCGTGCAGGCCAGGTCGATCTCGCCGTTCTGGAACCAGGCGGTGAAGTCCGGGTCCTCGCCGAGCAGCGGGTTCTGCTCCTTGACCTTGCGCATGAATTCCCAACAGGCGTCCATATTGTCCGGGATATCCTCGAACGTACCGCCGCCGGCGATCTGGGCGGGCGGCTGGAAGCCGATGCCGTCGTTGTAGAGGGCGATGCGGCCCTTGAACTTCGGATCGAGCAGAGCGTTCCACGAGGTCGGCGGGCCGTCGGGAAATGCCTCGTCGCGGTAGGCGAGCACGTAGACATAGGCGTAGGTGTTGACGATCGGGAAGCCCTCGAGCCCGACCGGCTTGGCCAGCTCCAGCAGCCCCTCGAGGCCCGGCAGATCGGAAAGGTCCTCGGTGACGCCGCGCAGCGCCGACTTGGTGGCGTTGGCGGTGGTATCCCAGTTGATGTGGATCGGCGGCACCCGGTTCTGCGCGACGGCGGCCCAGACCTTGGGCTGGATCTCGTTGTCCTCGGTGAGATCGTGGCGGATGGCGATGCCGGTCTTGGCGGTGAAGTGATCGGAGACGCCGGCCT
>JAEYRQ010000069.1 GCA_023435545.1 Pseudomonadota bacterium
TTCTTCATCTGGGGGATCAGCAGGGAGCCGATGCCGGCCGCGTCTGCCGTCGACGATCCCGAGATGCCGGCGAAGAACATCGACACGACGACATTGACGTGCCCGAGCCCGCCCGGCAGGTGGCCGACCAGCGCCCTTGCGAGGCGTATGAGCCGGTCGGTAATTCCCGCGGCGTTCATCAGATTGGCGGCCAGCAGAAAGAACGGCACCGCCAGCAGGATGAAGGCGTTGTAGGACTTGAACATCTGCTGGAGCAGGATGATCGGCGTCAGGCGCGGCTCCAGCGCCAGGACGGGCAGGCAGGCCAGCGCCAGCGCGAAGGAGACCGGCACCCGCAATAGAATGAACAGCAGGAACGTGCCGAACAGAATCGCCGAGACGACGAGCGGCGTCACGTCTGCGCCCCCGACATGATCCGCAGTTCCTGAACCGCCTTCTCGGCGAGGAAGACAAGGCTGAGAGCGCCGGTGAACATCCAGGCGCTGTAGATCCAGTTCATCGGCAACTCGGCGATCTCGGAGGTCTGGTACCAGCCGAACAGGATCAGCTTCCACCCGTACCAGACGAAGAAGCCCGCCACGACGGCGATGGCGAGATGGACGAACAGCCGCTTGGCCGCCTCGACCTTCGGGTTGGCGCTGAGCGGCAGCAGGTCGAGATCGAAGTGTGTCCCGTCCCTGACCGCGCACACGGCACCGACCATGATCAGCCAGACGAAGCAGAAGCGTGCGATCTCCTCCGTCCACAGGTAGCGCGGAATGATCCCGGTGTAGCGGGCCAGCACCTGCATGGAGACCGGCACGATGAGCCCGGCCACTAGCAGGCCGAGGAACACCTTCAGAACGAGGTGCAGAAGGTCGAGAATCCGGGTCATCCGGCGTTGCCCGCGCAGGGATTGCAGGGATCGTGGGTCCGATCGGCACCGGCTCCGGCGCGCCGCCCCTGGCAACGCGCCGTTTCCGATGGCGGAGGTCCCTTCGGCCTACTGTACCGACTGGATGTTCTTCAGGACCTCGGCGGCCCCGAGTTCGGCCGCATAGGCCTCGAGCACCGGCGTTGCGGCCTCCAGCATCTTGTCGCGGTCGGTGAACTCGTGGGTCTGCACCCAGCCCTTGTCGACCATGGCCTGGACCTTGTCCGCGTCCTGTCCGCTTTCGATCTCGCGACCGAGCTGTCCGGCCAGCGGGCCAGCCTCGTCGATGCAAACCTGCAAGGCCGCCGGAAGGGTCTGATAGGTCTTGTTGGAGAACATCAGGGGGCGGACGGTGATGGCGTGCTTGGTGAGGTTGAGATGCGGCCCGACCTCATAGAACTTCATCTGCTCGACACCGGCCGCCTCGTTCTCGCCGGCCTTGATCACGCCGGTCTGGATGGCGTTGTAGACCTCGTCATAGGCGATCACGCTCGGCGCGGCACCGAGCGCATCGAACACGCGCGACCATATCGGCGCACCCAGCATGCGGATCGGCAGCCCCTTCAGTTCGTCCATGTTGCGGACGGGTTCGGTGGCGAAGATGTTGCGGGTTCCGCCGCCGGCATAGCCGAGCAACCGGATGTCGGCCTTCTCCAGGATGTCGTCGGCGACCGGCTTGAGCGCGTCCGCGTCGATCACCTTCCTCCAGTGGTCCTCGTCACGGAACAGGAAGGGCATGTCCATGAGCGGCGCCATGCGCGAGAAGGTCGACATGTGCGCCGGCGAGGCGACCGCATAGTCGACCGAGATGCCCTGGTTCATGAAGGCCACGTAGTCCTTCTCGAGCCCTAGTTCGGAATTGAGGTGCATCCTGAAGGTGATCGGCTCCTCGGTGTAGCATTCCGACACCAGCCGCTCGAACTCGCGCATCGTCTTGGTGAAGGCGTGGTTCTCGTCAAACTGGCTTGCGCCGACCAGTGTGATGTCGGCGCTCGCCGGTGCCGGCGCGGCCATGGCGAGCAGCGCGACGGCGGCAGCCCCGCCCAGCAAACCTCTCGCGAATCCAAGGAATCTCATCGGTGTGTCTCCTCCCTTGTCACCTGTCCGGGCCGATCTGTGCCAGCCTCCAATCATCCTACAATAGCCCACCCTGTATACACTGAACAGGGAAAGTATACGTTGAGCCGGAGAATGCCGCCGGCGGGAGCGAGGCGTGCGTTCTCCCTCTCCGGGCGATTGTCGCACGGGGCCGTGGGTCGCTGCGTCTCAGGGGAGAGGCCACAAATGACGGTGGGCGGAGGCCTACGGCGCTTTCACCAGCCGGTAGATGCCGACGTCGATGGTGCGTTCGGTGAAGCCGGCCTCGCAATAGGCGAGATAGTAGTCCCAGCGCCGCCGGAAGCGCTCGTCGAAGCCGAGCGGGGCGATCTGCGGCCAGGCGGCGTTGAATCTCGCCCGCCACTCCCTGAGCGTGCGGGCATAGCAATCGGCGAAGGTCTCGACGCCGTCGAGGGCCAGGCCGGCCTTCGCCGCCTCGCGGGCGATCACCTCGCGGGTCGGCAGCATGCCACCTGGAAAGATGTAGCGCTGAATGAAGTCCACACCCTGCCGGTAGCGCTCGAACAGCGGCTCGGCGATGGTGATCGCCTGGATGGCAGCGGTGCCAGAGGCCCTGAGCCGTGCGGCCAGCGTGGCGAAATAGGCCGGCCAGTTGGCCTCCCCCACCGCCTCGATCATCTCGATCGAGGCGATGCGGTCATAGGTCCCCGAGGTGTCGCGATAGTCCTCGAAACGGAGATCGCAGCGTCCTGCGAGACCTGCCTGCGCGATGCGGCGGCCGGCATAGGCGAGCTGCTCGCGCGACAGCGTGATCCCGGTCACCGACAGATCGCGCTCGCCCGCCGCCACCTCGGCGAAGCCGCCCCAGCCGCAGCCGATCTCGAGCACGCGGTCGCCGGCTCGCGGGGCCAGGGCATCAATCACCCTGCGGTATTTCGCGTGCTGGGCGGAGGCGAGATCGTTGGCCCCGTCGGCGAAATAGGCGCTGGAATAGGTCATGCTCTCGTCGAGCCAGAGCCGGTAGAAGTCGTTCGAGAGGTCGTAGTGCTCGGCGATGTTGCGCTTCGAGCCCGCGCGCGTGTTGGGCCGGAGCATGTGATACAGCCGGTCGGGCAGGCGTACGCTGAACAGCCGTCCACCGGCGGCCTCGAGCGCCGTTTCGTTGTGCAGGAAGAAGCGAAGAACGGCCACCAGGTCGGGCGTCGTCAGATCGCCGTCCATATAGGCCTGCGCGAAGCCGATAGTGCCGCGCCGGATGCCCTTTGGGACGATCCGCAGGTTGAGGAAATCGATCTCGGCCTCGATGCCGGGGCGGTCGGGCTCCAGCCTGAAGCGGTCGCCGCCGGGCGCGGTCACGGTCAAGGAACCAACCGGGCGGACATCGCGCAAGGCGTGCCGCAGGGCCGCGACGGCGGCGCGGTCGAGAAGTCCGGCGACCGGCCCGCGGGGGCGGCTCACCACTCCGGGCAAGGGCTTCAGACTCATCGAGGCTCGCGGTTCACTTCAACGGTCCATCCGGCTCCGGAACGGCGAGTATAGTGGGCTGACCCGTGTCGCGCGGCCGCGGCACGGGACGCAGCCCCTTCCACCACAGCTTCAGGGCCTCCCAATGGATGCCGCCCATGACCTTCCACGTCAACGCCGGATGACGCGCGAAGGTTCGCGCCAGCCCGCAATCGTCGAACGGCCGACGGCGGCCAACCAGATGGGCGGTGAGCACCGGCTCGTGCTGCCGCGACAGCGCGATCCCGACCCGCACCCGTTCACCGGGCGGGGCGATGGTGAAGTCGTAGCGGCCGTCGGAATGATTGAAGGGCGAGACGTACAGCCGCTTCCCCGCCGCCTGCCGGATCGGCCCATCCTGGCCCGGAGAGGCGGGCACGACATAGGTCTTGCGCTCGCCGAAGGTGTTGGAGACCTCGTAGAGGATCAGCCGCACCTCGCCCCCGCGCCCGTAGCAGAAATAGACCGACAGCGGGTTGAACACGTAGCCGAGCATGCGCGGCAGGCACAGCAGTTCCACCCGCGTGACCTCCCCCGCCAGCCCGGCGGCATCCGTCAGCCGTGCGACGTGCTCGGCCAGCGGGGTCCCGTCGCCCGGCCCATGGTCGCGGTCGCGGATCGAGAACAGATTGAAGCGGTTGTAGGAGAACAGCCGCGTGGCCCGGTCAAGCTCGCCGAGACGCGCGATGTCCACAAGCGCGTAGGTCAGCGCGTAGCGCAGGTTATGGACGACCGGCCGCAGCCGCCGGTGGACGACGATCGCGTCGTAGAGGGCCGCGGGTTCGTTGCTCACTCTGCGGGCTCCGGCAAGGGAATGCCCACCAGCGGCGGCGCCAGCGCGATGCGTCCGGACTCGCCCGTCACTGTCCAGGGCCGTCGCGCGCCTGTGATCTGCTCGGCCACGGCGAGGCCCGACTGGATGCCGTCCTCGTGGAAGCCGTCGCCGAAATAGGAGCCGCAAAACCAGGTCCGGCGGCGCCCCTGCAACTGCCACAGCCGCGCCTTCGCCGCCATCGCGCGGGAATCGAACACCGGATGATCGTAGTCGAAGACGCCGTATACCCGCGCCGGATCCGGCATGACCGGCGGGTTGAGGGTCACGAAGATGTCGGTTCGGGTCGCAAGCGGCTGCAGACTGTTCATCCAGTAGCTGACGCACAGCCCCGCCTCGGGACCCGCGCCCGTCTTGATGTAGTTCCAGCTCGCCCAGAGGCGCCGGCGGCG
>JAEYRQ010000158.1 GCA_023435545.1 Pseudomonadota bacterium
GTCTGGCGCTGGCCAAGGCCATCGGCGATCTCGGCGACGGCGATCTGCCCCCTCTGGTCGCACTCGGCCGGGCCCATCTGGAGGAGGACGTGCTTATCGAGGCGGGCTTCGCCGCCGTCGCCGACGCGCCTCTCGACACCCGCCGCCTCGGCAGAGCATTGATCGCGGCGCTGGAAAAGCAACTCTCCGAAGACATCGGCGGCTAACTCGGCCACACCGCACCCTCCCTAGCGGAAAGGCTTGCGCCGCCCGGTCCGCTCGCTAGTCTTGCGCCTTCTTCCGGCTTCAGCCGCAATTGATTTCGAGGCGCATCATGCAGGTAACTTACAGCTCCCCGTTCCGTCGGTTGATTCTGGTCTCGGCCGTCTGCGGCGGTCTCGTGCCGTCGCTCGCATCGGCGGACCAGACGATGATTGTCTTTGACGCGTCCGGCTCGATGTGGGGCCAGATCGATGGAAAGACCAAGATCGAGATTGCGCGCGACACGATGCGCGAGGTGCTGAGCAAGGCTCCGGCCGGTAGCGCGCTCGGACTGACGGCCTATGGGCATCGGCAGAAGGGCAGCTGCGCTGATATCGAGGTGATCCTGCCGCCCGAGGTCGGCACCGGAGCACGCATCGCCGAGATCGTCGGGCGGATCAATCCGAAGGGCAAGACGCCGCTGTCGCAGGCCGTTCGTCAGGCCGCCGAGGCGATGAAGTATACGGAGGCCAAGGCGACGGTGATCCTCGTCACAGACGGCATCGAGACCTGTGACGCCGACCCTTGCGCGCTCGGGGAGGAACTGGCGCGGCTCGGCGTCGACTTCACCGCCCACGTGGTCGGCTTCGGCCTTTCCGATGTCGAGGGGCGGCAGGTGGCCTGCCTGGCCGAGGCCACGGGGGGGTCCTATCTCGACGCCCGCAATGCCTCAGACCTGGAGACGGCACTCACGCAAACGGTGGCCGCTCCGGTGGAACCGCCACCCGCGACCAGCCTGCCGAGCGCGACGATCACCGTGCCCGACGAGGTTCCGCAGGGAACCCACTTCGAGATCGCCTACGAGGGGCCGAACGGTCGCTATGACGACATCCACATCGCCCTTGAACGCATGGACGACGGCAAGTACCTGCGCACCGTCCGCATCGATCCAGAGGGAGCGCCGCTGAGGGCGATCGCGCCGGCCGATATCGGCGAGTACGAGCTGCGCTACTGGTACCGTGAGGGTGGCGCCGTGATCGGCCGGGCGACGCTGAACGTTGTCGAGGCGTCAGTGCTGTTCGACGCGCCCGAGACCGTCGAGCAGGGAACCCGCGTCCGCATCGCCTGGAAGGGCCCGGGCGCGCCGCGCGACGACATCCAGATCGCCCGCCCCGGCGCCGAGCCGAACCGGCCGCTGTTCTCGGCGCGCGTACAATCCGACGGCGGTCCTGTGACGCTGGATGTGCCCGTCGAACCTGGAGACTACGAACTTCGCTACTATTCGGCGGTCGACGGCGCCATCATCGGCACGTCTCCGATAACCGTCGTCGAAAAGGCGATCGTCATTACCCCGCCGGAAGCAGTCGAGGCCGGAACGGTCTTCCACGTTGCCTGGGAGGGGCCGGGCGCACCGCGTGACGACATCCAGATTGCCGCGATCGGCTCGGAACCGGGCAAGCATCTGGATACCGCCCGGGTCGGCGGCGACCGCAAGCCGGTCCGCCTCGATGCACCCGTCGCACCGGGTGACTACGAGCTTCGCTACTGGTCGGGCGCCAGCCGCGAGGTACTGCACACGGTCGGTCTCACCGTCATGCCGGTCCTCGTCGAGCTCGACGCGCCCGACGAGATCGAGGGCGGCACGCGCTTCAAGGTGACCTGGGAAGGTCCCGGCGCCCCGCGCGACGATATCCAGATCGCCCGTCCGGGCGATGATGCCGGCAGGCATCTGTTCACCGCCCGGGTTTCCCAGGACGGCAAGCCGGTGACGCTGGACTCCCCCGTCGAGCCCGGTGACTACGAACTGCGCTACTGGTCGGGCGCGGGCCGCGAGGTGCTGGCCATGCGACCAATCCGCATCGTGGCGCCAACCGTCTCGATCGAGGCACCGGATTCCGCCGAGGGCGGCCGGCGGATTAGGGTCGGATGGACGGGGCCCGGCACTCCCCGCGACGATATCCAGATCGCCCGTCCCTCGGACGAGGATGGCAAGGCAACCCACAGCGTTCGCATCACCCAGGACGGCAAGCCGGTGCTGCTTCAGCTCCCCGTAGAGGCCGGCGACTACGAACTGCGCTACTGGACCGGCCCCACCCGGACCGTCCTGTATCGCCTTCCGATCTCCGTCGTGGCGCCGCAGGTCACGATGAAGCCGGCCGGGCCGGTCAAGGCCGGAGAGACCTTCACGGTGGAATGGACCGGCCCCGGCGAATCGCGGGACGACATCCAGGTTGCGAAGCCCGGCTCGGAGCCCGGAGCGCATGAAGCGACGATGCGTGTCACCAGCGACGGCAGGCCGGTGAAGCTGAAGGCACCGGCCGTACCGGGCAGCTACGAACTGCGCTACTGGTCCGGGCCGAATCGCGCAGTGGTGGAGAGCGTGCCACTCACGGTAGACTAGTTTGTTCAGACTCCGGTCATGTCGATCCTGTAGTTCCCGACATGAACTTCATCGGGGTCACGACGTTGGAAGGCCATGCAGAGCGGACACACGGGCGCAGAGCCGCGCAGGAGCGCCTTCGAGAGCGGCATCAGATCGGCGGGGCAAAGCCTCATACGCGGCATCTACGCCGTGGGGGCCGGCGTCTACGACCGGCTTCTCGTCGGCGGGCTCGGATACCGCGCGCATGAATTCGCCGTCGATGCACTGGTCCGACACTGGACTCCCGATGATCGCGGACCGGTACTCGATCTGGGCTGCGGCACCGGACTGACGGCCGAGGCGCTGAAGGCGCGGATGGATGTCGAGATCGACGGCCTCGACTTCTCGGAGGAGATGCTGGACCGGGCGTCGGGCAAGGGCATCTACCGCCGGCTGATCCGCGCCGACGCGACGAAGCCGCTGCCGGTGCCCGACGGGAGCTACGGCGGCGTCGTCTCCTCCGGCCTGTTCACCCACGGCCATGTCGGCGCCGAGGCGCTGGAACCGGTGCTCGCCGCGACGCGGACCGGCGGCCTGCTGGCATTCACCATCTATGCCACGATCTGGCGGCGCGGGGGGTTCGAGCGGACGCTGGCGGAGCTCGAGGCGGCCGGGCGGATCGAGACAATCGCCCACGAGCAGGCCGCCCACTTCACCCGGCTGAAGGGGCAGACCGTGCACGTGCTGGCGGTGAGGAAGCGGGGCTGACAGCTCACGCCACCTCCTTCTCGACCCCCTCCTCCACGATCCGGACCACATCGGCCATGATGTCGTTCAGGCGGAAGTCCTTCGGGGTATAGACGGCGGCGACACCGGCGGCCTTCAGCGTCTGGGCGTCCTCCGGCGGGATGATGCCCCCGACGACGACCGGCACGTGCTCGAGGCCCGCCTTGTGCATCCGCTCCATCACCTCGCCGACCAGCGGCACGTGGCTGCCCGAGAGGATCGACAGTCCCACGACATGGACGCTCTCCTCCTCGGCTGCCGCGACGATCTCGGCAGGCGTGAGGCGGATGCCCTCGTAGACCACCTCCATACCAGCGTCGCGGGCACGGACCGCGATCTGCTCGGCGCCATTGGAATGTCCGTCGAGCCCGGGCTTGCCGACCAGAAACTTCAGCCTGCGGCCGAGCCGGCGCGAGGCGCGCTCGACGGCGGTCCGGACCTCGTCGAGTCCCCCGCCATCGTTGCGGGCGGCACGGCCGACCCCGGTCGGCGCGCGGTACTCGCCGAACACCTCGCGCAGCGCTGCCCCCCACTCGCCGGTGGTGACACCGGCCCTGGCGCAGGCGACGGAGGCATCCATCACGTTCAGTCCCTCGCCCGCAGCACTCTTCAGGTCGGCGATCGCTGCCTGCGCCGCGCTCTCGTCGCGCGCCGCACGCCAGGCCTTCAGCCGCTCGACCTGATCGCGCTCGACCCATTCGGGTACGGTCAGCACCGCCCCGGTGCCGGTCGACAGCGGCGAGGGCTCGGTCTCGGTGAAGGCGTTGACACCCACGACGACCTGCTCGCCGCGCTCGATCGCCTCGAGCCGGGCGGTGTTGGACTCCACCAGCGCCCGTTTCATGTAGCCGGATTCGACCGCCGCCACCGCCCCGCCCATGCCAAGGACCGTTTCGAGTTCCTTGCGCGCGGCGTCCTTCAATGCCTCGACCTTCTCGCCGATCACCGTGGAGCCGGCGAAGATGTCGCCGAACTCCAGTAGATCGGTCTCGTAGGCGAGGATCTGCTGCATTCTAAGCGACCACTGCTGGTCCCACGGGCGCGGCAGGCCCAGCGCCTCGTTCCAGGCGGGAAGCTGGACGGCACGGGCGCGCGCATCCTTCGACAGGGTGACCGCCAGCATCTCGAGCAGGATGCGGGTGACGTTGTTCTCCGGCTGCTGCTCGGTGAGGCCCAGCGAGTTCACCTGGACGCCGTAGCGGAACCGGCGGAACCGGGCGTCCTCGATGCCGTACCGCTCCGCTGTGATCTCGTCCCAGAGCTCCGTGAACGCCCGCATCTTGCAGATCTCGGTCAGGAACCGGATCCCGGCGTTGACGAAGAAGGAGATGCGGGCGACGGCGGCCGGGAACTCCGCCTCGGGAATGGCGCCGGACGCCTTCACCTCGTCCAGGATGGCGATCGCGTTCGCAAGCGCGAAGGCGAGTTCCTGCACCGGCGTCGCGCCGGCCTCCTGCAGGTGGTAGGAGCAGACGTTCATCGGATTCCACTTCGGCATCTCCCGGCATGTCCAGGCGATGACATCGGTGGTGAGCCGCATCGACGGCGCCGGCGGGAACACGTAGGTCCCCCGCGACAGATACTCCTTGATGATGTCGTTTTGCGTGGTGCCGGTGAGCCTGCCTCGATAAGCTCCCTGCTCGTCGGCCGCCGCGACATAGAGCGCCAGCAGCCAGGCCGCGGTGGCGTTGATCGTCATCGACGTGTTCATCTGCTCGAGCGGAATGTCGTCGAGGAGCGTCTTCATGTCGCCGAGATGCGAGATGGGTACGCCGACCTTGCCGACCTCGCCCCGCGCCAGCGGGTGGTCGGAGTCGTAGCCTGTCTGGGTTGGAAGATCGAAGGCGATGGAAAGGCCGGTCTGGCCCTTGGCGAGATTCGAGCGATACAGCCGGTTCGATTCGGCCGCGGTGGAATGTCCCGCATAGGTGCGGAAGATCCACGGCCTGTCGCGTTCGCCCGTCATCACCGTCTCCTGAATGCTTCTCTATCGCAGCGCAGCATAGAATCGGATGGTGCGGGCGGAAAGCGCAAAGCACCGCGCAGGAAGCGTCACGGAGCCGTGGCATCGGCCGGACGGCAGTCGCGCACCTCGCGCATGAACCGTGAGGCCGCCTCGGACAGGCCCTCCACCGTCCGGTCCGTGACCTCGATCCGGCGTTCGCGGATCTGATCCAGCAGCGTCTCGACGCGGTCCAGGCGCGCCTCCAACCGCTCGGCGATTGGCGTCACGTCCTCGCGGCGGGCGGCGAGTGCCTGGCGAAGATCGACCACCTCGGTCCGCAACGCCTGCAGTTCGCCCAGCGCCACGGCGGGATCGAGGCCCGTGGCCGACACCGCTGCGCGCGCCATGTCGTCGGTGATGTCGGTGGTAAGGGTGCGCACCTTCCCGATCAGCAGGAGTCCACAGATCGCGGCGAGGATGAACAGCATGAGCGTCGCGTTCAGCAGCGCGAGCAGCAAGTTCCTCAGGGTAGAGCCCAACCGTGCACCGAAGCCGACACTGGGTGGTTCACCGGCCATTGCGTGCCTCCCGGGTCGGTACGGAAGCGGGAGACGCCGCCGCAATCGCCGCGGAGTAGCGGCGAATCGACGATCGGGGCCGGACTGTCGCGA
>JAEYRQ010000091.1 GCA_023435545.1 Pseudomonadota bacterium
ACGGAACCAGCGGCTCCAGGTCGGTTCCTCAGCGCCGTTCACCAGGTCGCGGGTGATCGGATGGCGGTCGCCAGCATCCGACAGCGCCGCGCGGTAGGGCTCCTCGACGATACCGCCGGTAGGAACCGCAGGTAGCACAGGTCCGAGGGGGGTGCGGAACAGGCTGCCCTGGTCGGCATATTCGGGACCGGCGGCAACCAGCACCGCGCCGCCGTTGCCGACATAACGGGCGATGTTGTCGTAGTAGAGCACCGGCAGGACGCCGCGGCTCTGGTAGCGGTCGAAGATGATCAGGTCGAACTCGTCGATCTTAACCGAGAACAGTTCGCGCGTCGGGAATGCAATCAGCGAGAGCTGCGAGATCGGCGTGCCGTCCTGCTTCTCCGGCGGCCTGAGGATGGTGAAGTGCACCAGGTCGACCGCGGCATCCGACTTCAGGATGTTGCGCCAGGTGCGTTCGCCAGCGTGCGGCTCGCCCGACACCAGCAGCACCCGCAGGTTGTCGCGGATGCCCGCGACTGTCACCACCGCGCGGTTGTTGAGGGTGGTCAGTTCGTCGGGCAGCGCCTCGGCCTCGAGTTCGACGATGTTCTTCCCGCCGTGCGCGATCTCGACCGGAACCGTGACGTTCTCGCCGACGGTGACGCTCATCGTTGCGACGGGGTCTCCATCGCGGGAAATAGTGACCTGTGCTCGCTGGGGCCCCGAGGGGACTGGCCCCAGGTCCTCCACCCGGAATGTGACCGGCTGATCCTGTCCGACGATTCCGAAGCGCGGCGAGGAATGCACCACGAGCCGCCGGTCGGTCTCGTCTCGATTGCCGGTGACGAGCGCGTGAACGGGCGCGTCGAAGCCAAGCTGCTCCCGGCGCTCGGGAATGTCGTGCACCTGTCCGTCGGTGATCAGCACGACGCCGGATATGCGGTCGGAGGGGACGTCGGCGAGGCCGCGCTCGAGGGCGGAGAACAGCTCGGTTCCGTCAGTGCCCGCCGAGCCGGCCTCGATCCAGCGGGGCTCGAAGCCCCGGAGCCGCGCCAGCCGCATCTCGAGGTCGGCGCGGGCGGTGGCAGTCTCCTCGCCGCGCTCGGCGAGCGACTGGCTGGCGCTGGTGTCGACGACGACGGCGACTACGCCCGGAAGCATCTCCCGATCCTCCTGCTTCAGCGAGGGATCGAGCAGGGCCAGTACCAGAAGCGCGGCCGCCAGCGCGCGCAGCCAGGCGCCGGGCATGCGCCGGATCAGCCCCATGGCCGAGACGGCGGCAGCCGCGATCGCCAGGGCGGCGATCAGGCGCCAGTCGATGAGGGGGGCGAAGTCGACGGACCAGGTCATGGCCTACTGTCCCAGCCGTTCGAGAAGCGCCGGGACGTGGACTTGGTCGGCCTTGTAGTTGCCGGTCAGCGTGTACATGACGATGTTCACGCCGGAGCGGAACGCCATCTCGCGCTGCATCTCGCCGCCCGGTGCGACGGGATAGAGCGGACGCCGGTCCTCGCCCAGCGCCCAGGCGCCGGCCAGGTCGTTGGAGGTGATGATGATCGAGGAGACGCCATCGGCATTGCGCGCCGGCCGCGCGGCCTCGTCGGGGTCGCGCAACGACGCCTCGACCCAGAGCGCCCCGCCTTCCCAGCGTCCGGGGAAGTCCTGCAGCAGGTAGAATGCCTTGGTCAGCACATGGTCGCCCGGCACCGGCTCAAGCTCGGGGATGTCGAGCCCGCGCAGCAGCGTGCGCAGCCGCAGCATGCCGGGGCCGGCCGCCGAACCGTCGAGGCCCGGACGCGATTCGAGTTCGTCGCGCGTGTCGAACAGGATGGTGCCACCCTGCTTCATGTAGGCGTCGATCCTGGCCAGCACCTCGCTGCCGGGCGGCTCGGCGGCAGGGTCGATCGGCCAGTAGAGCATCGGGAAGAAGGACAGCTCGTCGCGGCCGATGTCGACGCCCAGCGGTCCCGCCGGCTCGAGCGCGGTACGTTCGGCGAGGATGCGGGTCAGCCCTTCCAGGCCCGCGCGGCTGGTCTCGTCGATATCGCGATTGCCCGTCAGGACGTAGGCAAGGCGGGTGTCGAGCGTCGCCTCCAGCGCGAGCTGGTCGGCGGGATCGAGGTCGCTCTGCGCCGCCGCGCGATCGGCTGTCGCCGCAAGGAGCGCCAGCGCGATGGCCAGCCCGGCGGCGCCGCGCGCAGCCGGTCGCAGCCGGAAGCCGCGTCCGGTCATCGCCAGCACGACGATGCCGTCGACGATCAGCAGCAGCACGGCCGCCGCCAGCAGCCATGGACCAAGCGTGCGCGGCTCGGCATCGGGGTAGAGGACGCGCGTCAATCCGGTCGTGTCCAGCGCGGCGTGGGGTGTGGTCTCGTCCATAACGTTCATCGCGCGAAATGCGTCGGGCTCGCCGTAGAGCCCGGGCGGATGCTCGCGTCCGGGGCGGGTCGAGGTGAAGGCCTCCGCGGGGATCGGACGGGCCTGGGGTGGCGGTGAACCCAGCACGCCGGCCGCGTCCAGCGAGCGCAACGGCCGCAACACGCCTCCCGGCACTCCGCGTGAGGAGCCCTCGGCCGCCGTCGAGCTGGACAGGTCGACGATCCGCCTGAGCATCTCGACAAACGCGCCGGTCAGCGGAAGGTTCGACCAGGCGGCGTCCGCAGTGACGTGGAACAGCACGATCCAGCCGTCTCCGCGCTGTTCGGCGGTGACGAGCGGCGTTCCATCCTCGAGGTTTGCCCAGGTCTTCTCGACGAGATCGACGGACGGCTCGGCCAGCACTTGCCGCGTCACCCGCACGTCGGGAGGGACCTCCAGCCCGGCAAAGGGGCTCACGGCGGGGAAGGCGGCCAGCGGCTGCGGTTCGCTCCACGACAGCGTACCGCCGAGCGAACGGTCGCCGCTGCGCAATTCGACCGGCACCAGCATATCATCCTCGGCTCCCGCGAGCCGCGGACCGGCGAAGCGGATCAGCACGCCGCCATCTGCGACCCACTGTTCCAGCCGTTCCGTTGCATCCCCCACGAGGGTGCCGATATCAGCCAGCACCAATGCCGAAACGTTGTCGGCGAGCAGGCGATCGAGCGCGACGGCGAGATTGGTGTCGGGCGGCTCCCTCAGATCGGCGAACGGCGCCAGAGCGCGGGTGATGTAGTAGAGCGGCGACAGCAGAGGCTGCGCCCGCTCGCGCGATTCGCCGGAGACGAGACCGACCACCCGGCGCCGCCAGCGGTCGTCGAGGAGCTGCACGCCGCCGGCCGTACGCCCCTCGGCGATCTCCAGCCGGGCGATCTCGTTGCGAAGCTCCACCGGCAGGTCGATGACCGTCTCGGCGCGTTCGGCCGCTGCCTCGAAAGTGAACGGCGTCTCGCCGATCACGCGGCCCCTCAGGTCGTGCGCGCGCAGGACACCAAAGGGGGGAGAGGCCGTGCCCGGTCGCAGGATCGTTGCCCGGAGCCCGCCGGTCTCGTTGGAGGCTGGGGCGAGCGCCAGCGGCAGGGCCGCCGGCTCCGGCACGACCACCTCGACGTCGGTCACGCCAGTCTCGCGCAGGGCAGCGGCGAAGTCGCCGCCATCGGCGTATGCCAGTCCGTCGGACAGCCATACGATCTCGCCGACATCGTAGCGTGTCACCGCCTCGGTGATCGCGGGGGCGAGCGCCATCCGCTCGGGCGCGTGCGGGACCGGCGTGATGCCGGCGAGCCGTCGCCGCACGTCGGCCGCGTCAGCGGGGGAAGAGGGGGCGGCATCCGTCGCGGTCGCAGCCAGCAGCGCCGGACGCCCGGCCCAACCGGCCTCGGTCAGGACTTCCTCCGCCGCGCGCGCCATCCGTTCCCAGTGCGGCGCCGATCCCCAGCCATTGTCCAGGACGACCAGCACCGGCCCCGATCCGCCGGCGGTGACGGCCTGTGGATTGAGCACCGGCCGCGCCAGCGCCAGGATCACCAGGGCCGCGATCAGCATGCGAAGCAGCACCAGCCACCAGGGGGTCTTGGAGCGGCTCTCCTCCTCCTGCTCGATCTCGAGGAGGATGCGGGTCGGCGGGAAGGCGATGCGGGTCGGCGTCGGCGGCGTGAAGCGCAGCAGCAGCCAGATCGCCGGCAGCAGGACGAGCGCCAGAAGACGCCAGGGCTGGATGAAGGCGAGGGGGAGACCGAGCATCAGCCTGTCGCCTCCCGGCTCGCCGCCGTTGCGGGGAGTGACCGCGGATCCGACCCGCCCGACAGCCGCGCGTGCAGCGAAAGGACCGGCTCCTGCGCCGGCCGGTCGGTGTGGTGCACCGTGCTCGACCAGCCGAGCCGGTCGGAGAGCGCGCGCAGCCGGCGGCGTCGCTCGGCCATGCGGGCGAGGTAGGCTTCGCGGACTGCCTCCGCCCGCCCGGCCGTGTAGGTCAGGCCGCTGGCGGCGTCATGAAACTCGGTGCGGCCGGTGAAGGGGAACGTCTCCTCGGCGGGATCGAGGATCTGGACGACATGGCCATGCACCTGCCGCCCGGCGATTCCGGTAAGCGCGGTCTCAAGCGTTTGCAGCGGCTCGAGCAGGTCGCTCAGCGCGACGAAATCGGAGAATCGGCCGAAGGGTACCTCTGTGGGCAGCCGATCTTCGCCGAGCGGATCGTGGGCAATGACCTGTGCGGCAGTCTCGATCGCGTTGCGCTGTGCGGAGGGGGCCATCAGGCCGACCAGCCCGACGCGCTCGCCGCCTCGGATCAGGAGGTCCATCAGCGCCAGCCCGATCACCACGGCCCGCTCGATCTTGCGGGCATGGCCGAGCTCTGAGCGGAAATACATGGACGGCGAGCGGTCGATCCAGATCCAGACCGTGTGCGCGGCCTCCCACTCCTTCTCGCGCACGTAGAGATGGTCGTCGCGCGCGGAGCGCCGCCAGTCGATGCGCTTGGCCGGCTCGCCGCTCTGGAAGTGGCGGAACTGCCAGAAGGTCTCGCCGGGGCCGGCGCGCCGGCGCCCGTGGATGCCGTGGGCAATCGTGTTGGCGACCAGGCGCGCCTGGATCAGCAGTTCGGGCATGCGCGCCGAGAGTTCGGCGGCCTGCCGGCCGACGTCTGTCGCCCCGGGCGGGCTGGTATCGAGTTCTGGCCGGGCGACCGCCAACGCGGGCTATCCGATCTGCGCGACGAAACGGTCGATCAGCGTTCCGACATCGACGCCATCGGCGCGGGCCGCGAAGGTGACCGCCATGCGATGCTGAAGCACGGGGCGCGCCAGCGCGGCGACATCGTCCACCGACGGGGCCAGGCGTCCCTGCACGAGAGCCCTGGCGCGCACCGACAGCATCAGCGCCTGGCTTGCGCGCGGTCCCGGCCCCCAGGCGACGTTGGTATCGACCTGGGTGTCGCCTTCGCCGGGGCGGGCGGAACGGACGAGCTTCAGGATCGCCTCGACGACGGTCTCGCCGACCGGCATGCGGCGGACCAGACGCTGGGCCGCCATCAGCTCCTCCGGCGTCATCACGCGCCGGAGTTCCGCATCGCCGGCGCCGGTCGTCTCGAACAGCATCCGCCGCTCCGAAACGAGATCGGGATAGCCGACGTCGACCTGCATGATGAACCGGTCGAGCTGGGCCTCGGGCAGCGGGTAGGTGCCTTCCTGCTCGAGCGGGTTCTGCGTGGCGAGCACGTGGAATGGCCGCGGCAGGTCGTGGCGGACGCCCGCCACCGTCACGTGATGCTCCTGCATTGCCTGGAGCAGCGCCGATTGGGTGCGGGGGCTCGCGCGGTTAATCTCGTCGGCCATGAGGAGCTGAGAGAAGATCGGACCGGGGATGAAGCGGAACGAGCGGCCGCCGCCCGGCGCCTCCTCCAGCACCTCCGCGCCCAGAATGTCGGAGGGCATCAGGTCCGGGGTGAACTGGATGCGCCGTGCGTCCAGGCCCAGCACCACGCCCATGGTCTCGACCAGCTTGGTCTTGGCGAGGCCTGGAACGCCGACCAGCAACGCATGGCCGCCGCTCAGCAGTGTGACGAGCGCCTTCTCGACGACGTCGTCCTGGCCGAAGATGACCTTGCCGATCTCGGCGCGGACGGCCGCGACGCGGTCGGAAACGGCATCGGCCGTGGCGACGATATCCTCGGCGGCCGGGGAAGTCTGATTGATCGTGCTCATGGCTGAGACTATATGGCCCTGATGTCGGTCGCAGAAAGTGGAATGCGCTCACAGACCCGTGATTGTCGTGTCCTCGACGTGGCCGGCACGGCAGCGCCCGCCGTCGCGAGACCGAATTCGGCGGGCCGGTCCACCACAGGGAATGGATGACGCCGGTCGAGATGGGCAGAACTATGACCGCCACCCCTTCGAACCCGGAGCCTCGGTCGCAAGAGCCGGCAGCCAGCGGCCTCGCAGGGCTGGAGCGTGCGGCGCGCGAGGCGTCGGGGCGTGGCATCCCGCCGGTGGAGCGGTGGAACCCGACATTCTGCGGCGACCTGGACATCCGAATCGCTTCGGACGGCACCTGGTACTATCTGGGCTCGCCGATCGGCCGGAAGCCGCTCGTCAGGCTGTTCTCCACCGTCCTGCGCAAGGACCCCGACGGCGGGACCTACCTGGTGACGCCGGTCGAGAAGATCGGCATCCATGTCGACGACGCGCCCTTCCTCGCGGTGGAGATGGCCGTGGACGGCACCGGCGACGAGCAGGTGATCGGCTTCCGCACCAATGTCGACGACTATGTCGAGGTCGATGCGGACCACCCGCTTCGATTCGAGCGGGAAGCCGGGTCGGGCGGCCTGAAGCCGTATGTGCTGGTGCGCGGCCGGCTCGAGGCGCTGGTGACACGGCCGGTGTTCTACGATCTGGTGGAACTGGGCGAGGAGCAGGAGGCGGACGGGGTGCGAATGTTCGGCGTGCGCAGCCACGGTGCCTTCTTCCCCATGGCACCAGCCGAGGCGCTGGCAGGGCTCAGATGAGCCGGATGGTCGAGCCCGGCTTCGGCGACGTGCATTCTGCGCCTGCGCTGTTCGCCCCCGACGCGGTGCGCGGCCTTGCGCGACAGCGTCTGCTTCGGCATCCGCCGGAGGAGGATCTCGACCCCGAGCGGCCGGCACTGGCCGGCGATCACGTGCTGAACAACGGCATGATCGACCGCTTCAATCCCGGACCGCTCAGGCGGGCGGCCGTCCTCATCCCCATCGTGGCGTGCGAGGACGGCGCGACCGTGATCCTCACCCGCAGGACGGATCATCTGCCCTCGCATCCCGGGCAGGTGGCGTTTCCCGGCGGCAAGATCGAGGCGACCGACGCGTCTCCGCTCGCCGCCGCACTGCGCGAGACGGAGGAGGAGATCGGCATTCCCCGAAGCCGGTTCGACCATCTGGGCTACCTCGACCTCTATCAGACCGGTTCAGGGTTCCGGATCGTGCCAGTCGTTGCCATGATAGACCCGGAGTTCGATCTCGCCGTCGATCCGAACGAGGTGGCCGCCGTCTTCGAGGTGCCGTTGTCGTTCCTGATGTCGCCGGTGAACCACAAGCAGGAGACCGGCGTGTTCCGGGGACTGACGCGCAGCTACTACGCCATGCCGTACGCGGGCCAGAACATCTGGGGCGTGACAGCCGGGATCATCCGCGGCCTGTACCAGCGGGTGTATGCCTAATGTTCAGGGTCGTCGGCATGCAACTGGCCTTATTCCTGCTGCCTTTCGTGCTCTACGGCTTCTACCTCTATTTCACCAAGGTGGACCCGCTGGATCGGGCGTCCTGGGAACGCGGCCCGGTCTACTGGCTGGCGATCGTCGGCCTGTTGATCGCGATCGCCGCCTTCGTGCTGACGGCGACCTTCAGCGGCGCGCCGCCAGGCGCCGACTACACGCCGGCGCAGATGCGCGACGGCCGGATCGAGCCGGGCCGGCTGGAATGACCGTCACGGCACCATCCGTCCTGCCCGACAGCGGATGGCTGCGAACTCCTCCGCTGAGCGATCTGCTCGCCGCACTCAACGGACCGGATGTCGAGACGCGGGTGGTCGGCGGCGCGGTGCGCAACGTGCTGCTCGGCGTGCCGATCGGGGACGTCGATCTCGCCACCACCGCGGAGCCGGACGAAATCGCACGGCGCGCCGAGGCGGCCGGCATGAAGGCGGTGCCGACCGGCATCGCGCACGGCACCATGACGGTCGTCGCCGACGGGCACCCGTTCGAGGTGACGACGCTCCGGCACGACGTCGAGACGCACGGCCGCCATGCCACCGTCGCCTTCGGCGCCGGCTGGCTGGAGGATGCCCGCCGGCGCGATTTCACAATTAACGCCCTCTATGCCGGCGCGGATGGTTCGCTGCACGATCCTGTGGACGGCTATCCGGACATCGTCGCGCGCCGGGTGCGGTTCATCGGCTCGGCGGAGACCCGAATCCGCGAGGACTACCTGCGCATCCTCCGCTTCTTTCGCCTGCATGCCCAGTACGGGGCCGGTGGGCCCGATCCTGACGGGCTGTCCGCGGCGATCCGGCTGCGCCACGGGCTGCTGTCGCTGTCGGGCGAACGGCTACGGCAGGAGACGCTGCGGCTGCTGGCGGCGCCGCGCGCGGTCGAGACCGTCACGGTCGCAGCCGATTGTGGCATCGTCGAACTGGTGACCGGGGGCGTCCCCTATCTCCTGCCGTTCGAGCGCATGGTCGCGCTGGAAGCCCGATACGGAAAGGCCGACCCGCTGATGCGGCTGGCGGCGCTGTCGATCGCTGTCCGGGAGGACGCGGTGCGGCTGTCGGAAAGGTTCCGCCTGTCGAACGCCCAGGCCCGCAGACTCGCCGTCGCCGCCGACGAATGGCGAAAGCTGCGGCCCGGAATGGGCGAGGCGGCACTGAGGCAGCTCCTCTACCGGCTCGGCCCGGAGAGCTATCGCGACAGCGCAGCGCTTTCGTTCGCGCGCTCGGGCGGCCAGGAGGACGCCTGGCGCGAGATCCTCGAGCTTCCCCATCGCTGGACCGCTCCGGCGTTCCCCCTCAAGGGTGCGGACCTCAGGGAGATGGGCATTCCGGCCGGTCCGGAGATCGGCCGGTTGCTGGCGGTGATCGAAGGCGAGTGGATCGCCGGCGGCTTCGCGGGCGACCGTTCCAGCCTGCTGGAGCGCGCGCGCTCCTTGGTGGGACAGGGCGTCTGAGGCCTCAGGGCCACTTCACCACGGGCGGCAGCGAGGAGAGGATCGACTCGACGTTGCCGCCGGTCTTCAGGCCGAACACCGTTCCACGGTCGTAGAGCAGGTTGAACTCGACATAGCGGCCGCGCCGCACCAGCTGCTCCTCGCGGTCGGCCTCGGTCCAGGGCAGGGCGAAGTTGCGCCGCACGAGGCGCGGATAGATGTCGAGGAATGCCTCCCCGACAGAGCGGGTGAAGGCGAGATCGGCATCCCAGTCGCCGGTGTCGACATAGTCGTAGAAGATGCCGCCGATGCCGCGCGGTTCCTTGCGGTGCGCCAGCCAGAAATAGCGCTCGCACCAGTCGCGGTACTCCTCCCAGGACCTGCCGTTCGCTTCGCAGGCAGCGCGCATCGCCCGATGGAAATCCCGGGAATCCGGGTCCTCCTGCGTGCGCCTGCGGTCGAGCACCGGGGTCAGGTCGGCGCCGCCGCCGAACCAGGCCTTGGTCGTCACCACGAAGCGGGTGTTCATGTGGACGGCGGGGACGTTGGGGTTGTGCGGGTGGGCGATCAGCGAGATACCGCTCGCCCAGAAGCGCGGATCCTCGGCGGCGCCGGGGATCTGGCCGCGGAACTCCGGCGCGAACTCCCCGTGCACCGTCGAGACGTGCACACCGACCTTCTCGAACACCCGGCCGTGCATGAGCGCCATCACGCCGCCGCCGCCGGGCACGCCGGTGTGGTCGGCGCGCTGCCACGGCTTGCGCACGAACCGGCCGGCGGGAAGGCCCGACTGCGGCAGGCCGGCTGGCAGGTCGTCCTCGACCGTCTCGAAGGCCGCCGTGATCCGGTCGCGCAGCGATTCGAACCACGCACGGGCAGCGGCCTTGCGGGCTTCCAGGTCAGTCTCGCCGTCCGCCATATCCGCCTCCGCGCTCCCATGCGCACCGGAAGCGCCTACGGCAATCGTGGCCGGTGCGCAACATGGTGTGGTGAAGCGAGGGGAGGGGCGGGTGCCATCATCGGTTGAGATTTGAGTAATCCGATCACCCTATCGTATGGCCCCACAGCTCCCTGGCGGCGATAGGGAAAGAATCAGATGAAAGCAGTGCACAGCTCCAGAGCCGCAGGTAGGGTCATCCCGTGAGCTCGGACGACGAGACGCCTGAGGGCGACAGCCAGCCGGAACCGCGGGGCATCCGCTGGGGGCGCTTTACAGCGCTCGGTCTGCTGTCGCTGTTCGGCCTGTCCGTTCTGGCGCTTCTGTTGAGCGTCGGCATCGTCGCCCAGGTGCTCAGCTACCTCTGGCCGACGGTCTATTACACCGAAGTTACCGCCGACGTGACGGCCGAGGGTCAGCGCTTTCAGCTCACCAGCATGGCCAAGTGCACACTGCGCTCCAAGGCGCGGTTCTTCGGCCTCGTCGGTGGTCCGACCCCTGCGACGATCGACGGCGGCCTGCTGGTCAAGCGCCTGCCCTCGGGAGCGGGGCTGATGATCATCGGGCCAGCGATCTGCGAGAAGGACGGCCTGCGCTCAATCACCAAGAAAGAGACGAATGCGGATGGTCGTGACCACAAGACCATCAATCTCGAGACATATCTAAAATTTTGGAACAGTGAAGGCGGGAAGCCATCCGTGTATTTGTTGGACGATGCAGAGGATCCAACACGGATTACGGGGTATTGGAACGAGTATCTGACGCGACCCAATTCGGACCTTCAGAT